>NZ_CP150144.1:3600000-3900000 GCF_037963145.1 Oceanobacillus sp. FSL K6-2867 | reverse complement strand
ACATCCACCACCAACATCAATTAGTGCAACACCCATATTTTTCTCATCTTTTGAAAGAGCAATGGTTCCGGCTGCAAGAGGCTGGAGGCATATATCGGATACTTGCAAGTTAGCACGTTCTACACATTTTAAAATGTTATGCAGTACTGTTTTTGAACATGTAATAATAGTACCTTCCATTTCCAAGCGAACACCAATCATACCACGCGGATCAGTAATCTCATCCAAACCATCCACAATAAACTGCTTTGGAATGACATCAATAATTTCCCGTTCAGGTGGTATTGAGATTACTTGTGCTCCATCAATGACTCTTGTAACATCCTCATCACCAATTTCGCGATTTTCACTTTGAACCGCGACAACACCATGACAAGGCTGTAATTGAACATGACTTCCGTTTATACCGACGACAACACTTTCAATCTGCATCCCTACCATACGCTCAGCCTGCTCAACCGCGTTTCGAATTGAATGTACCGTTTGATCAATATCAACAATTGCACCTTTTTTCATACCAAGAGATTTAGCGGTCCCGACCCCAATAATGTTCAATGAATCGTTCAATACTTCTCCAATAATAACTTTAATCGTTGTTGTACCTATATCAAGACTTACTAATATTTCACTATTATTCAACGAATGGCACCTCCAGAATCAGAAACATCCAGTATTACTGGAGTTTCTATGAACTTACTTTTTATCTATTGTAATCTACTATTTTATAGGAAATCAGTAAAAAAATAAAACATATATAGGTTATTCCACATAAGATGGCAATATCCCTTCTTCACGCTTTAAAAAAACTAAATTCCTCTAAAAATGTGTTCAAACGATGCTGAAAAAGACCATGGCCGACTATCGCAAAGCTACTGAGGTTTTCTTAACCACCGTAAAGCTTTATAGCAATGCAGCTACGTTTTCTTTCTCAGCGAAAGTCGGTAAGTCAATTTCACCAGTTTTTTGAACAACCTTTTATGAATTTCTTTTATATCTTTCGTAACCATAGCTATTTATATGACTTTCCTACCACAACATTTATTTATTCGGATTCTGTTGATTCCTCATTGTCTGGAATTCCTTCTATTTCTGTCATATTCTCGTCCTCTTCTTGATTAAAAGACTCAAAATAGATTCCAACTCCAATATGAATAATCCCTTTTTCTTCTGGGTCAAGCTGTGCAACAATTGATGGATAAACTTCCATTTTTTTTGCAAAATCACGAATCGTTCCCTTTACAAGGTAGCCATCAGTCATATACAAAAGTACTGTATTTTTATTATCTTCTGAAGGAACCCAATGGATTTCCGAGATAACATTCATAATGCTGCCAGGCAGTTTCTTTAGCTCCTCAGCCATTCTATGTAGATATTTATCATCATCAAACCCATAAATTAGCGGAGCCTCACCATTAAACGTGTTATTCGTAACATTTAGAACTTTACCATTTCCCATTACAGGCTTATATGATGTATCGTTACGGATGTATCCAATGATTTTTTGTTCTTTTACTTGGATATCAATTGTCCATGGTAGTTTTCTGCTTACTTTAACAGACTCTAAAATTGGGTTCTTTTTTATTAATTGTTCTATTTCTGAACGGTTAATTGTCCATATATTTGTATCAGTCGTTAAATTGCTGTTTTCAATAATCTCTTCATCTGTCACATACCTGTTTCCATTAACGTCAATCGTTTTTATATGACTCAATGGTGATTGTAAATATACAATTATAGATATCAAGAAGAAAAAGATTGAAAGATAAAATATAAGACGTCGATTCGCTTTTTTCTTACGTGCTTGTTTCAATTTTGGAATGCGATCCTCGATTGAAACAATATTTTTTTTGCTCATCTCCATTTCTTCCTTTTTACATGTATTTACGTTAGCAAAAGAATAAAACGGCAAATCTTAAAGCCGTTTTTATCTGTTAATTGAATTATATCATAAAACACGGTGGAAGATGTAGTGTACTTATCATACTTTATCAAGTTTTTCCAGTTATAAAGCTGTGAATTTTTTCCAAGTTAGGGGCTTATGAGCTATTTACTTTAATACTTTAAATCTTAGAATATATACTAATATTTAACAAAATGCCTACAGAGCATAGTGTCAATGTTAGTGATGAACCTCCATAGCTTAAAAAAGGTAATGTAATTCCAGTAACAGGAATCAGACCAATTACAACACTTATATTAATCATCGCTTGTATTGCAAGCATCCCTGCAATTCCTAATGCTAAAAAACGTCCAAAAAGATCTGGTGCTTCAAGGGAAATTTTAATTCCTCTCCACAAAAGCAGGAAAAACATGATGATAATTACAGTTCCCCCAATAAAGCCGAGCTCCTCACCTAATATAGCAAATATAAAATCAGTTTGCGGCTCAGGTAGATAAAAATACTTTTGCAAGCTATTCCCTAAACCTAATCCCATTAATCCGCCTGGACCAATTGCATAGAGAGATTGAATAATTTGAAAACCATCTCCAAGTGGATCTTCCCATGGATTGAGAAATGCCGTAATTCGACTGATCCGATATGGCGCGGATGCAATCAAGCCTATAAAACCGAGCATCCCAATAGCAGCAAGACCAAAAAAATGAGATAACCTGGCCCCAGCAGCAAAAATCATAATCATACAGGTAAGAACAAGGACCATTCCAGTGCCAAGATCTGGCTGCAGCATAATAAGGCCAAAAGCACTAAAAACAAGTAAAACACATGGGAAAAAGCCTTTTTTAAATGAAGCTATATACTTTTGATTTGCCGATAGAATTGCAGCAAGAAAAATAATTAAGCCCAGTTTCATAAATTCAGATGGTTGAATACTAAATGCTCCAACCCCAATCCAACTCTGCGCTCCCCCACGCACTAAACCGATCCCAGGGATTAATACTAGCAGTAACAATAAAAAGCAGATTAAAAGAATAATATTCGCGTATTTTTTCCAAGTATAATAAGGAATAACCATAAAGAAAAACATTGCCACTACTCCTGCTCCAGCAAACAGCAGTTGTCTTTTTAAGTAATAAAAGGAATCATCAAATTTGTAATCAGACCACACGTAAGATGAACTGTATACCATGATAATGCCTACTACTAACAAAATAACGATAATAAAAAGCAAAGGAAGATCTGGCTTTCTTTGCTCCTTTAATAGTTTGTTTAACAAAAAAACACCCCTTTTCCAGTATTGGACTAGGGGCATTTGCAATTTGCACTATATTGTTTTTCGAAAATGAAAATACTAATTATAGATAACTTCTTTTTGTTCAGCTTCTGACCAGCTGAACCATATTTGTATTTGCCCCTACATTAGCTTATGCACGGCTTGTACAAACATGTCTCCTCTTTCTTCAAACGTTCGATATTGATCCCAGCTTGCACATGCCGGGGACAAAAGAATAACTTCATTTTCCATTGAAATCGAATATGCAGCGTTTACTGCTTCTTCAACATTCTGAGATTCAATTACAGTATCTATCCCAGCATCATCTGCCAGCTCTTTTAGCTTGCTTGCAGTTTGACCGAAGACGACCATTGCTCGAACATGCTTCAGATGTGGCTGCAGATCGGTAAATGCATTCCCGCGGTCAAGTCCGCCTGCTAAAAGAATTGTTGATTGCTTAAATGAATCTAATGCTTTTTGAGTTGCCAGTATATTTGTTGCTTTTGAATCATTGTAAAAAAGTCTTCCATTAACATTTTCAACAAATTGTAAACGATGCTCTACACCTGAAAAGGTTGTTAACACCTGGTAAATACCTTCGTTAGTCGCACCGTTTAACTTTGCAGCAGCGATTGCAGCTAAAATATTTTGTAGATTATGCTCTCCGACTAATACGATTTTATTCAACTCAATTATTTTTTCATTCCTGAAATAAACATACTTGTCATCAATCCAGGCACCTGTTTCCAGTTTTTGCTGAACTGAAAAAGGAACGAGCTTTGCACGGGCATCCTTTACTTCCTCTGTAATGGCCTTATCCTCTGCATTATAAATCAGGTAGTCGTTTTCAGTCTGGTTTCTAAAGATATTAAATTTCGCCTGTTTATAATTGGTTAACGTTTTATGGTAATCCAAATGTGCTTCAAATATATTTAATAAAATTGCTGTTGTCGGTCTGAATTTTTCAGTACCTTGCAATTGAAATGATGATAGTTCAAGCACAAGTCTTTCATTATTTTCCATCGATTGCACAGCTTCTGTAGCTACAATACCAATATTTCCAGCTACTCTAACTGGTTGGTCGCTTTTCTTGAGCATATCCGTAACTAATGTAGTCGTTGTAGTTTTTCCATTTGAGCCCGTCACTCCGATGATTGGTCCATCAAATAAATGATAGGCCAATTCAATTTCCGTAATAATAGGAATATTACGCTTCATCGCTTCCGCAACAATCGGATTATCGTAGGAAATACCAGGATTTTTAACAACAATGTCCATACCATCTAAAACGGAAATAGGATGGGAGCCAATAATAACTTCAGCACCCATCTCTTTTAATTGTATAACAACGTCATCCTGCTCTGTTGCTTGTTTATCATTAACGCGAATTGTCCTATTGTTTGCTAGCAAGATTTGTGCTGCTGCTGTCCCGCTTCGTGCAAGACCTAAAACAACTACGTTAGAATATGGAAAGTCTTTCAGTTTTCTCATAAGCCCACCTCAATGTAAATGCCAAGCGCGGCAAATAAAAGTCCTACTAACCAAAATGTCGTTACAACTCGCCATTCTGACCAACCAAGCAATTCATAATGGTGATGTAATGGACTCATTTTAAATACACGCTTTCCTGTTGTCTTAAAGGAAATCACCTGAATAATTACGGAGAGTGTTTCAATTACAAAGACACCACCAATAATTACTAACAGAATTTCCATTTTCAATAGAATTGAAATAGCTGCAATAGCTCCTCCAAGTGCGAGTGACCCTGTATCTCCCATGAACACCTTTGCTGGGTGTGCATTAAATACTAGAAATCCGAGTAATGCTCCAACGACAGCCAACGCAAAAACAGCTGCTTCATTTTGTCCGGTGCCGTACCAAGCAAGTATAGCAAATGCTCCAAATGCAATTGCGGCTGTACCTGCTAATAGTCCATCTAGACCATCTGTTAAGTTTACAGCGTTGGATGCCCCGACAAGCATAAATATAATTAACAGTGCATATCCCCAACCAAGCTCCCATTGTATATCCGTTCCAGGTATTTGTACTGCAGTTGAGAACCCTTGATTACGTAAAATAAAGTAAAATACAAGTGCAATAACGATTTGACCAAACAGCTTTTGAAGTGAAGTTAACCCAAGGTTCCGTTTCATTGCTACTTTAATGAAATCATCAAGAAATCCAAGTAAACCATACCCAAAGATAACAAATACCAGCAGCCATAATTCATAGCCGATGCCAGATTCACTTACTCTTGAAGCCATTATAATCGATGTAATAATTACACTAAATATAATCATGATACCACCCATTGTAGGTGTACCAGTTTTTTTCAAATGTGATTTTGGTCCTTCTTCTCTAATGCTTTGCCCAAACTTTAATCTTCTTAAAAATGGAATAAATATTGGAGATAAAAGAACGGTAATGAGAAATGCAATCGCTAATGTGATTAATAAAACAGTTAAATTCACTTTCTTTCCTCCTCATACATAACCGTCCAAATAGATTGGATGAATCAATACGTTTGTTTATTTTAATAAATTTATCTATTGCTTTACTGCAATCTAATTTTCATTTGTACTAATAGCTTCGATCATTTCTTCAAATTTTAATCCTCGAGATGCTTTAAACAATAATAACGAATTTTTTGTTAAATATGGATCAAGCTCATGAACTAACTCTTCCTTAGAGGCAAAATGTTTGCATACTATCTTTTGATCCTTCGCTTGAACCGCTGCTTGAATCCATTTTGCATGATCTCCATATGTAAAAAGTACCGTAATAGGCTCTTCAATGACTTCGGCAACCGACTCATGGAATTCCCTTGCATGATCACCTAATTCTAGAATATCACCAAGCACTAATACTTTCTCTTGGAACCCGCTCATTTGTTTTACCACTTCAATCGCTGCCTTCATGGAAGTAGCCGATGCATTATAAGCATCATTTATAATAGACACATTATTTTTCCCTTTAACTAGTTCAAACCGCATTCCTGTAAGCTTCAGATTTTGTAAAGCTTGCTTGCTTTTTTCAGTAGGAATGTTTAGAAACTTTCCTAAAGCTAATGCAAATGATGCATTTTTTGCATGGTGCTTGCCAAACAGTGGGATGTGATAAGAGATTCCATCCGAAAACACAAATTCTGTTTCCGTTGTATGTATCTTTACCTCTGAAATGTTATAATCATTTTCTTCACTGAAGCCACATGTAATTTTTTTCTGCTCAATGTTTTTTTCGCGTAGTAATGGTTCGTCGCCATCAATAATCAGGATGCCATCTTTATCCAAGCCATTTACAATTTCAAGTTTTGCCTTGGCAATCCCCTCACGCGATCCTAGGAATTCAATATGTGACTCACCGATATTCGTAATTATTGCAATGTCTGGTCTGGCAATACGTGTCAATAAATCAATCTCTTCGAAGTTACTCATACCCATTTCTACTATTAAAGCTTCGGTATTTCGATCCATTGATAAAATTGTCAGTGGCAATCCAATATGATTATTGAAATTCCCCTTTGTAGCATGCGTACGATAAGTTGTTTTAACGACAGCAGAAGCCAAATCCTTTGTTGTTGTTTTGCCATTAGAGCCGGTTATTCCAATTACAATAGGATCAACCTCAGTTCTATGAGCAGATGATAAATCCTGAAGTGCTTTCAGGGTATCTTTTACAAAATAGATAGGAAGGTTATTCGGGATGCTATCTGGTAGATACTTGCTTTCATCCCAAATGATAGCACATGCTCCATTTTCTATCGCTTGCTTTACAAAGTCATGCCCATCAAAGTTCTCTCCAACAAGCGGTACAAATAATAGACCTTCACCCTTAGTTCTGCTATCGGTCGTTACTTGCTTTATTGTTATATTTTCCTGTCCCCTCCCTTGATAGGAAGGGAATTGTTTTGCTAGCCAATTAGTAGTAAATAGCATCAATATTTCTCCTTATTGCGAATCGCATTTCTTGCTACTTCCCGATCATCAAAATCATATTTCGTATGTCCAATAATCTGATATGTTTCATGCCCTTTTCCAGCAATTAGAATAATATCATCTGAAGCAGCCTGCTTGATAGCTTGTGAGATCGCGGCTTTGCGGTCAACGATTACTTCATAGCTACTACTTTCATCTAACACATCTGTCATATCATTTAAAATCAACTGTGGATCCTCTGTTCTAGGATTATCAGACGTAAAAATTGCATGGTCAGCATATTGCACCGCTATCGATGCCATTAATGGACGTTTCGTACGATCGCGGTCCCCACCACAGCCAACGACAACATAAACCTTATTTTTCGCAAATTCTCTTGCAGTCTGCAATACGTTCTCTAAAGAATCGGGTGTATGTGCATAATCAACAATAACAGCATAGTTTTGACCTTCTGCAACTGGTTCAAACCGGCCATTTACACCTTCAATTTGCTCAAGCGCTGTTTTAATCATTGTTAATGATACATTTGCAGCAATTGCTGCTGTACTTGCAGCGAGCATGTTATACACATTAAACATACCAATTAACCGGCTTGAGATTTCGATATCCCCTAAAGGCGATGTTAACGTAAAGGACGTTCCTGCAGCGTCAAGGTGAATATCTTTGGCCATTACAGTTGCCTCATGATGGCATCCATAGGTCATTACATGCTGTGCAGTACTTCGTTTCAATAGATTGCTTGCCTCATCGTCGGCATTTAAAATAGCAAATTTTCGATTCATTTCATCATAGCTATTTCCAAGTTGCGCAAACAAAAGGCTTTTAGCTCGGAGATAGTCTTGTAAATCTGAATGGTAATCTAAATGATCTTGAGATAAATTCGTGAAGATGGCAATATCATAATCACATCCGTGTACTCTTCCCATATCCAGTGCATGTGAAGAAACTTCCATAATAGCCTGATCTACACCTTCATCAAGCATCTTATGGAATGTTCGCTGCAGGCTGAGAGAATCGGGAGTTGTATTCGAGATCGGATATATTTCTTCACCGATTTTCAGCTGAATCGTTCCAATAACACCTGTTTTCTTTGTCTGTTGTTTGAAAATCTCATCCAATAAATACGTAACCGTAGTTTTCCCATTCGTACCAGTTACACCAATTAGTGGCAGTTTGGATGTTGGGTAATCGAAAAACTTGCCCGCAAGTACAGATAACGCTCGATTTGTATCGTCTACCATAATAACTGGAACAGGGGCCTCAACTTGTTTTTCGGCAATGATTGCAACGGCTCCCTGCTTTACCGCATCGTCAATAAAATCATGTCCATCAACCGTATAACCGGAAATGCAAACAAAAACATTTCCTGATTTTACTTTCCGTGAATCCATTTCAATAGCATTAACTTCTATTTTATCAATCGGCATTGATGTTTTATAAAAAGGTAACACATGTAGTAATTCATTTAAATTCATAACAAACACCCTATCTATTTTATATCCAACATATGTATTCTACACAACTGCATTTTTTAAGAGGGTGCACTCCCACCCTCTTTTATTAAATTGTTTCTTTTTCTGCAGCATTCACTTATTTTTACTTCCCTTATTATAGCAAATTTCCTTCCAATTAACGATGTTTTTCATCAGATAAATAAATTCTGACTGTTGAGCCAGGCTCTAACTTCGTTCCTGGTTTTGGAGACTGGTCTGTAATATAATCGCCCTCTCCATTTGTTTCAATTGTCAAATCAAGCAAATACTCTGCCAGCTCCTGTTTCGTTTGACCAATCATATCTGGAACTTCAACTTTGGGTTCCTCTGGCCATACATATTCTTTTTCCAAACCGTCGTCCCTTGGTGCAACACCCATTGCTCTTAAACTATCTCCAATGATTGTTCCGACAATCGGTGCTGCAACCACACCACCAAATTGTATGGTGTTTTTCGGATTATCCACTGCAACATAGACGACAATTTCCGGATCATCTGCAGGAGCAAAACCAATGAATGAAACAATATAATTATTTTCTAAATAGCCGCCATTTGGACCAACCTTCTGCGCCGTTCCAGTTTTCCCGCCAACTCGGTATCCATCCACATATGCAGGTCTTCCTGTACCTTGGGCAACCACACTTTCAAGCGCATGGCGTACCTCATCGGAAGTACCACTTGAGATTACACGCTGTTTCATATTCGGCTCTATTTTTTCAACAGTTTCCCCTGTTATCGGATCCAGCCATTCTTTCGCAATATAAGGTTCATATAAATAGCCGCCATTAATCGCAGCTGCAACTGCCATTACCTGCTGTATCGGTGTTACGGATACCCCTTGTCCGAATGAAGTGGTGGCTAACTCGACTGGGCCAACATTTTCGGGATTAAAAAGAATTCCATTGCCTTCACCTTGTAAATCTATTCCTGTTTTCTTTCCGAATCCAAATGCATCAATATACGAAAACAGCTTTTCTGTTCCAAGGAGTTGGCCAAGATTAACAAATCCTGGGTTACACGAATTTTGGACAACTTCCAGATATGTTTGGTGCCCATGCCCTCCGCTTTTCCAGCAACGAATTTTTGCGCCGCCCACAGTAATATGTCCAGTATCATGATAAGTGTCTTTTTCAAGGTCAACCACTTTCTCTTCTAATGCGGCTGCAAGTGTAATTATTTTAAAGGTTGAACCAGGTTCATATGTGCTCCAAATAGGCAAATTCCTGCCAAAAATCGATGCATCCACATCTTGATAATTTTCCGGATGGAAATTTGGCCGTGTTGTCATACCGAGAACACCACCTGTTTTCGGGTTAACAGCAATTGCCAACGCTCCATCTGGATTGTATTTTAAAACAGCTGCGTCTAATTCCCGCTCCATTATAGCCTGTACTTTGGAGTTAATGGTTGTTTTTAAATTTAATCCATCTGTGGGAGGTGTATAAACATCTGCAAGAGCATCCAGCCTTTGCCCTTTTGCATCTGAATAGAACGAAAGACTTCCAGGCTTCCCTGCGAGCTTATCCTCATAGGATAACTCAAGCCCCATCAGCCCTTGATTATCAATTCCGGTAAAACCGAGAACATGCGATAAGTCATCCCCATACGGGTAATGACGTTTGGAATCTTTCGCCAGATAAATTCCTTTCATATTTAATTCTCGTATTGCTGTTTCTTGTTCTTCCGAAATCTTAATTCCTTGTGGTCGGAAGCTCACACTCGATTCATTTTTCGTTAGATTCTCTAACACCTTGACTTCAGACATCTCCAATATTTTTGCCAGCTTACCAGCAGCACCCTCAGGGTCCTCTATTTGTCTTGGAATCGCGATTACAGACGGAGCAGTAACATTCTCAGCTAAAATTTCTCCTTCTTCATCCAATATATAGCCACGTTCTGCCTGAAAACTAATATCCCGCGTCCAAAGGTCATGAGCTTGTCCAGTTAGTTGTTCACCCATTACAAATTGAACATACCCAAGTCGAACAATAATGATCGCCAATAAAAGAAGCCCCAAAAGAAAAACAGTGACGATTCGCTTTTTTACTGTAATAGTGGATACACGTTTCATTCTCCATCCCCTTTTCTCAGGCTGGTTTGTAATCACTATATGAGTAAAAAAAACTGAATAGAACACTGTTTATCTTCATAACTATTATTAAAGACTGAATCTACTCTTCTTCAGCCGATGACTCACCCGTCGCTTCTGTCTGCTCTTCATTGTTATTTGTTTCTTCATCTGCTTCTTCATTTGGAGGTAATAATTCAATCCCCAAATAATCATTCTCTTTAAGCGGAGTTCCCTCCGGTATATTCTGCGTTACTACATAACCACTGCCAAATGTCTCTGTTTTTAATTGCATCAGCTCTGCTAATTTCATTACATCTCTTAAAGACCAGCCGATTATATCAGGCATTACAGGTTCATCTGTAACCAGAATAACACGCTCATTTGGAAAGACCGTTTCACCCTCAGCTGCACTTGCCGAATCAATCGACTTTCCATCCCCTACCAGAGAAACCTCCAGGCCTTGTTCTTTCAATTCTGCAACTGTTTCTGATGTGCTCTCCCCAACTATTTTTGGCACGGTTAGTTGTTGGACAGTGCCTTCCTTATCGTTACTTGGGTCGATATTTAGATAATGCAAACTATTTTCCATTACATTATTAAAAACGAAGGACACCGGAGCAGATCCCGTTTCTGTCGGTTCCAGCTCAGGCTGCTGTACAGAAACATACATCATTAGCTGGGGGTCTTCAATTGGTGCCATTCCAAGGAATGAAAATACATAATTCTCTCTTCCTGTTAAATAGCCAGGTCCATCCGGATTTGGTATTTCAGCTGTACCACTTTTTCCGCCAACCTTATAATCTGCCAACTGATATGGTTTTCCTGTACCATTTTCTCCATTAACTACCGATTCTAGTAATTTTAGCACTTGCTGTGCGGTATCTTCTGATATTGGCTCACCGACAACTGTTGATTCTTTCTGTTCGATTGTTTCACCAGTTGATGAGTCGACAATTTTATCGATGACATAAGGTTGGAGCATCTTTCCGCCGTTTGCAATTGCTGTTGCTGCTTTCATTTGCTGAATTGGTGTTGTTGTACTTCCTTGACCAAAAGCAGTTGTAATTTTTTCCAATGGCCAATTGTACAAAATCTGTCCACTTACCTCTCCCGGCAAATCGATACCTGTATCTTCTCCAAAACCAAAGGCATGCAAGTACTCTAAGAATGTATCTGCACCTAATTTTTCCCATGCAAGCTTTGCAGCTGCAACATTGGAAGACCGCTGGAAGCCTTCATTATAAGAAATTGATCCCCAGCCTTTACCACCGTTATGATCATTAATCTTTGTAATCTTTTCATTTGGCTGATAGCTTCCTGATTTAAATTCTTCTGAACCATTATAAACCCCTTCTTCAATCGCGGCTGCCCACGTAAACATTTTAACCGTAGAGCCAGGTTCAAATGGGGTTGAAATTACATCATTATACCAGTTCTCCACATTTGATGGATTGTTAGGATCATAGCTTGGACGACTGCTCATCGCTAATACCTTTCCAGTTTTCGGATCCATAACTATAGCAGTCATTTTCTTAGGATTATACTTCTCATCAACTTGAGATAATGCCTCTTCCATTAGAGTTTGGATTTTTTGGTCGATTGTTAAATATACATCGTCCCCATCTTCAGGCAGGTGAATGATTTCTTTTGGATCCAATAGTTTTTTGTTATATCTATCCCGCTGATAAGAAATATAACCCTGTTTTCCGCTTAGAAGATCATTCATTTCGTTTTCCATACCAGCTATCCCGACAATTTCATTCCTGATTCCTTCATCCGTTTCAACCTCGGTTTCCCGAGCAAAGCCAATGATATGAGAGGCGAACATGCCATTGGGATAGTACCTTAAGGCTTCCTCTTCAAATTGAATACCAGGTATATTTAGTTCTTCAATCTCATCCTTTTTCTTTTGGGGAATCTCTTTGCCGATTTTGCCAAATTCTACTTGGAATCTATTATTCTCGATACCTCTTTTTAAAGGCTCTAATATATCACTTACCTCAACATCTAAAAGAGGCGCCAATATTTCTGCAGTTTTTTGTGGATCTTCTACATGCAGCGGCGCCTCTGATTTTTCAGAATAGGTATCATCAATAATTGCATACATCTTATAAGTCGGTCTATCGTACGCAAGAACCATTCCATTGTTATCGTAAATTTTCCCTCTTTCCGCACTTAGCGTAAATGAAGAGGTCCGCTTCTGTTCTGCCCATTCCTCCAATGAGACACCGTTTATTTCGCCTGTTGCCTGGATATACATAAACCTTCCAGTTAGGACCAAGAAAACAGCGACAAAGATAATGATGAATACTCCTGCCATCAAATGCGTTGTCTTGTTTTTATTCATATGTCAAGCCCCTTGCTTAGTTGTTAAACGTCTGCGCTTGCTTCACTTCCGCATTCTGGATTTTCAATCCATTTTTATCTGCAATCTCGATAATTCTTTCAGGTCTTGACAATTCCTTCACTTCAAACATCAGACCTTCATTCGTTACCTGTTGCGTATTCACGGTTTGTTCAAGCTGCTGAAGTTCCCTATTTATTGTATCAGTTGACGATGAATATGACACCATAAAAATCCCTGAAATGAGAAGACACGCGCCGATAAAGGAGTAAATAAGCTTCTCGCCTTTGGTTATCCAGCCATTTTTTTTAACTTTAACGGAAACTTTTTTTTCTGTGTTTGGAGTATATTGTGGATTAATTTGCTGCCAATTACGGGCCTCGTTAGCACTCATTATTTCTTCCACCCTTCTTCATAATTAAATTCATTTTTCCATTCAGTTACCTTCTCAACAACACGCAATTTTGCAGATCGTGATCTGCGATTTTCATCCAACTCGGTGTCTTCTGGTATAACTGGTTTTCTGGTTATTAACTTAAATGGTGCTTGATGTTCCATTGGAATAACTGGTAAATTTCTTGGTGTATCCTTTTCGGTACTCCATTTTTTAAATGCTTGTTTACAAAGTCTGTCTTCAAGTGAATGGAATGTAATAACAGCGACTCTGCCTCCAACATCCACCATTCTTGCTGCTTGATGAAGTGCATCATTAAAAGCCGCTAATTCATCATTGACAGCAATACGCAATGCTTGGAAAATCCGCTTTGCAGGATGCCCGCCTTTACGTCTTGCAGCTGCAGGAATCCCTTCTTTAATAATCTCTACCAATTGATGTGTTGTACTAATTTCCTCTTTTTCACGGTATGCCTCAATTTTCCTAGCAATTTGCTTTGAAAACTTCTCTTCACCATAATTGAAAAAAATAGAGACCAATTGGCTGTATGACCATGTATTGACAATCTCATAAGCAGTCAGCTCTTCTGTTTGATTCATGCGCATATCAAGCTTAGCATCGTGTTGATAGCTAAATCCTCTTTCTCCCCTATCTAACTGTGGTGAGGAGACACCAAGGTCAAATAAAATACCATCTACTTGAGATATCTGTCTGTTTATCAGCTCTTTTTCCAACCCTCGAAAATTAGAGTGAACAAACAATATTCTATCCTCATATGCTTTTAACCTTGATTTCGCAGCTTCCAATGCATCGAGATCCTGGTCAAATGCAATAAGTAATCCTTTTTCATTTAGTCTTTTGGCGATTTCTAACGAGTGACCACCACCGCCTACCGTGCAATCTACATATGTGCCACTCGGATTAATAGCCAACCCTTTTATTGTTTCATCTTTTAATACACTATAATGTTCAAACATGCTTACACCCACTTTATTGATTTACAACTTCAGTCGTTCTGTGAAAAAGGTTTTCCAAGAAGATCAAGTATAAGTTTTAGTTTAAATATCTCTTATACCGAAACAGCCAAGCCCAGCTCCAGCACCCAGCGACTTTCTCCGGCTCATTTCAGTCCGTAAATCGCTAACCTGGCACCAACGCCTTCGTAATTATCAAAGATCAAAATCCATTAGATTTTCAGCAATCTCTCCAAAGGATTCCTCAGAATCTGTAACATATTCTTCCCAGCTGTCACTTGCCCAGAACTCTACACGGTTTGAAACACCGATAACATTACAATCCTTTTCTAGATTTGCATACTTGCGAAGAGTTTGAGGAATATTTATTCTTCCCTGTTTATCCACTTCGCATTCAACTGCTCCAGAAAAGAAAAAACGAGTAAACGCTCTGGCATCCTTTTTAGTAAGTGGGAGCTTCTTTAACTTTTCTTCTAAAATCTTCCATTCTTCCATAGGGTATGCGAATAGACACTTATCCAGTCCGCGTGTCACCACGAAGCTAGCCCCGAGGCCTTCACGAAACTTGGAAGGGACAATAATTCTACCTTTTGTATCAATGCTATGTAGGTATTCGCCCATAAACATCTAGTCCGCCCCACTTTCATATTTTTTATATTACCACATCCCTCCACTATCCTCCACTCTATTTATTAAAAAATATGCTCCACACTATAAAATAGGTCTTTATACCTATTATTAAACAATAAGAAAAAGCTGTCATACCAACGGTTAACAGCTTTTTCTTATTGTTTATTAAAATGGTGGGAGATAGTGGTGAAGTTTTCCCAAAACGAACTAAATATAAATAATATAGTGACCCTTTTCAAAAATGTAAGGTTTGTGAGTTAGCTCTGAAATAATCTCCATCCCACAGGCATTCATCCACGGCAAAGGATTCCATACACGTTCCTGCAGCCCACCTTGCGGATGAAGTGTCATTTCTATTTCATCGAAAGCTTGTAATTCTTTTTCATACTTCTCTTTTAAAACTTTCACAATTCGATCTGTTAAAAAGTCAATATCGCGGTATAAATAAGCCAGATTTTTTTCGCTCAAATCGCCGAGATCAGCGCGAATGCTCTTAGCTACTTCCCTTAATGGCTGATGTGCCGTTTCAACAACTTCTTTCATTTGCACAGATAACGTTTCAACTGGAGGATTACTTTTTGATTGCAGCCATTTTTCCTTCGTTATTCGCACACCATCATTGATTGCATCTGTTATATCGATATCAAACCTTTCCAATAGCTTCTTCACTTTATCTTCAACTATTGTAAACGAAAGCCTGGGAACAACTGGTGGCATTTTGATTGCTAACGTATGGAATGCAGGTTGCAATGCAGCCCAATAACCAATTTCACCTGGGCCTCCAATAAATGCTAATGTTGGAAATAGCAGCTCCTGCATCAATGGACGAGTCACTACATTATTACTTAACCGTTCTGGGTATTTTTCAGCAATAGAGATTAATTCATTTGTTTGAAAACATACTTCGTTCTGCTTTCCAACCCATTCCCCTTCTTCATTCCTGAAAAGAAGGGTGCGTTCTTGGTCTTTATGATAAAACAGATGACCATTTGTTTCACTTAGCTCTAAAGAGATAGCATACCCATCCTCGGCAAGTCGTTGAGAAGCTTGATATACTCCTTCACTGATTTCCCTTTGGTGTCTTATCATTTTTTTAAATTGTTTTGTTTCCAGCTGCCTTGTCTTTTCACTGCCTGAATCAATAAGAACAAGCCCATCTTCATTAAACAGTCGGAAGATTACTCGAGCAAAAAAATCTGCATAAGTATTCGATAACTCGATAGTGTCTTGAATGGAAGCATATAATCGTTTCGTGAACTTCGTCTCTTGCAATTGTTCAAATAATTCATCCACCCATTCAGCAAGGGCAGACCGGTCGAGAGATATGTTCGATACAGAACGTTTATCCATTAAATGATGACGAATTTTATATTTTTTCATGTTAGAACCATATGGCAAATAAACATGATTAATTTCGTCAAAATCATGATCTTCTCCAGCAATCCAGAAAACAGGAATTACCGGGATTCCTAGTTTTTCCTCCTGCTGTTTGGCAAGTTGTATGATTGAGACAATCTTATTTATTGTGTACATGGGGCCAGTTAATAGTCCCGCTTGTTGTCCACCAATCACTACAACACTTTCTGCTTCTCTTAGCCTTTCAATATTATTCAAAGTTGACGCTGGTGCATCCCACTCCTCATTCATCGTAATTAATGTTTCTGTCAACTGCTTCCGCTCAAAGGTACGTTCTCGCAGATCTCTGATTCGTTGATGATAATTATCATAAGGTAAATAATCAAAATAATCCATAATAGCACCTGTATGATTACGGTAATCCGTTATCAGCTGACTTTGAGTCCTTAATTGTATTGGGTTGATTTCCATGGATCCCGTTCTCCTTCTATATATCATTATGTACAAATGTATTTTACATAAAAACTACATCTATTTCACCAAATCTGTTTATGCTTCATTATTTAGCTTGCTAATTGTTGAATAATCCCTATAAACACAAGCAATATGTAAACCATAAAATACAACAAAAAAGCGAATCGCCAAATGATTTTTACAGCTTTTCGAAAAACTACCTCATTTTTATACTTCCATTGAGAAATGATTACACTAGTAAGAGCAATTAAAAATAAAACAACCATCCACCCTGTAAAACTACTTCCAACAATAAGATTTAGCATAATCGAAACAGCAATAATATATAATATCGTTGTCCAATTAACAGCTTGATGGAGTGCTCGAAGTTTGACTCGGTGAATTTTTACGGAAATTATATAGGTGAGTGCCGTTGCAATCAGTGGAATTGTAATAAAAAATGCAATACTATAAATGAAATATTCAAGCATGTGCTTTCTGTTTTCTCCTTTTCTATTATCTGGACTTATTTTTTTAATTGTACCAAATAAGCTTGCAAGATGCTTTAAAAATTTCTAGTTATTTTGCAGCTTGGAGGTCGCTGATTTACAATTTATTTAAAAATTATCATTTTTGTATTATACTGTATTTATAAAGATAATTTACTCACAAGAAGTAAACGCTTTATTTCGGGTTCAGATAGCAACACAAGGTATATTGGTACTAACTTCAGATCGGGGGAGAAAGTTAATGGAACAATTAAAAGTCGAAAATCTGTTAGTCAATTATAAGACACTTGAAAAATTTAAGCGATTTAAAGAATATGGAAATCAGGAATTAACGATGATGGAAGATTTACAAAATAACATTATTGAAAATGATAGTAAATCTCCATTTTACGGAATTTACTATGGTGAAAATCTGATTGCAAGAATGAGTTTATATGAAGTTAATAAAAAGTACGATTATTATTTTTCACCGCAGCAGGACTATTTAACACTATGGAAGCTCGAAGTTCTACCAGATTATCAAGGTAGAGGTATCGGAAAGTTAATGGTTGATTTTGCAAAAGGTTTTGAACTGCCGATTAAAACAAGTCCAAGAATTAATTCCCATGGTTTCTGGGAAAAAATGGGATTTGTAAAAGCGCATTATGAAATGGAAAGAGATTTAGGAGAAAATCCGCTTATCTGGTTGCCTGCAGGAGTACAGGAAAAGGAAAGTAATCCTAACTAAAAAAACAGACATGAATGGGTCATCTCCATTCATGTCTGTTTTAAATATTTATAAAATTATAATCAGATCGCGTTTCACTTTTTGGATTTAATTTTGAATTAATGATGCTTTCCCTCTCTAACCCAAGTCCAAAGCTTATTCATCTCATGCCATGCATTATCATAACGTGATAATTGGTTTTTCAGTTTTTCATTTTCTTCTTCTATATCCTTTAATTTCTGTTGATACTCCTTGTCTAACTCCATTTTTTCTGCATCTTCAAAATTAGACTTCATTTTTTCAAGTAAAAGTATAGCTGACTCTATCGTATATCGCTCTGCAGATTCATTATGATTAGAACTAGACGCGGTTTTCTTTAACCCGCTTTTTCGTTCTTCTTTAGCTAATTGAATGGCATTTTGATATTGTTTACGGATAGTAGCATTCCAGCGAAATCCACATGCTGCTGATGTACGAGAAAGCTGTGCTGCAACCTCCTTAAATGCTTCTAGCTGCGTTCTACCTTCACGAATAAAGCGCAACACTGTCTCAGCAAGAATAATATCTTCATCCTTTGTCCATGCATCCTGCCTTGTATCGTTCATAACACCCCTCCTAATACGTTTGCTATAATGTATGCAAAAAATAGGGGTGCTAGAATAGGATTCTTGTTTCTGCACAATTTTTTTCACAGCATGCCTATTATGTATCACCAAAATACACCTTCTAAGATTTGACTAAAATTGTAGTTATCTTTTCAAAGATACTTAGCACTTATTCCTAATTACTTGCTTTGGCTACTCACATCATCCAAGATTGGTCTGGGAGAATGCGCCCTTAGGGCACCTCGCGAAAACGATTCTTTTCAAGAGATGGAAACATGCTGTTCCAGATTCAAAATAAAAAAACAGATCACTTCAATCTGTGATCTGTTTCTTGTATATCCTGATATTAGTTGCTCACTACTTCTTTTCCATCATAGTGACCGCAAGATTTACAAACATGGTGCGGTTTAGTTAATTCACCACAATTAGAACATTCTACCATGCCAGGTACGTGTAATTTTTTATGAGTACGACGTTGATTTTTAACTTTTTTAGACGTTTTTTGTTTAGGTACTGCCATGACTTACACCTCCTTCAAATGAAAGTAAAACTTGAATGTAATTCTTATTTTTCTTTCTTATTATTTTTAAGCAAAGACTCCAATTTTTTCAAACGGGGATCTACTGTCTTTTCTGTTTTCACTTCTGAAATAAATTCCCAACCATTTCCCTTAGAAGGGGCACCTTCCTCCGGATTTGGCTCTTCAGAAAATACACGATATGGGACTTCCAATAGAATATTTTCCTTGATAATCGGAGTTAAGTCAAGCACTTCACCATCAATTAGATGGATTTCTTGATCTTCATCCCTATCATCATAAGAAGAAGTTGAAAACATTTCATTTGCTTTAATTGTAAATGAATATGGTACATCAACCAATGTTCTCGCACATGGCAATACCATTTCCCCTTCAATCAGAAAAGAGAAAAAGAATTGATTTCCATGAATGTCTACTTTCCCGTGAACACGAACAGGTTTAATTTTACGTATGTCATTGTTCATTGTTTCCAGTTCACTAACATCCACAATTTCATCGAATTCAAACGGCCTATTGACAGCATTTTTTCTGATTTGGCTTAATGTAAATTTCAATATTATCACCTCTAGGCAACAAGAGTTATTTTAAAAGAAAAATGAGTTTTTGTCAACATTTTTTCTTTACACGTAAGTGTATTCTTCCCGTTAACAATTTTACTAACCATTATAGCATGGAAGATGCGATAAAGACTATATTTTGTTACAATATAATCCACTAATCTCTTGGGAGCTGAAGAAATGAATGCATGTGGTCTAATTGTTGAATACAATCCGTTCCATAATGGTCATGTCTACCATCTGGAGGAAGCAAAAAAAACAGCAGCTGCTGATTGTGCAGTTGCTGTAATGAGTGGATCCTTTTTACAGCGTGGCGAGCCTGCCATCATCGATAAATTTCATCGCACAAAAGCTGCATTAAATACTGGTATTGATGTTGTTCTTGAACTCCCTTTTGTATATGCAGTACAGCATAGCGATATTTTTGCTGCTGGGGCTGTAAAAACACTCTCTGAATTCGGTGTCAACAGTATCTGTTTTGGAAGTGAATCCGGCTCGATAAATAGCTTTATATCAAGCTATCATATATTTAAAGAAAAAACATCAACTTATAATCATATACTTAAACATTATTTAGATGCTGGATGCTCCTTTCCCGAAGCTAGTACATATGCGTACAAAGAAATAGGGCTTACAGATTCCAATATGGATTTATCGAAACCAAATAATATTCTCGGATACAGCTATGTAAAAGCAATAATAGAAAACAAGCTACCAATCACTCCATTAACAATAAAAAGAAAAGCGAATGCCTTTCACGATGAAACAATCACTGGTACGATTGCCAGTGCAACAAGCATTCGAAAAGAACTGATGAAACAACATACATTAACATCTGCGATTATCGACAGCCTTCCAACAGAAACTGTCAATCAGCTGCAACAATACAAACACACTGCCTCACAGTGGCATGATTGGGAAAAATATTTCACACTATTACATTATCGAGTAATGACGATGTCAACAGAAGAGCTTGCAAGTATCCATGGTGTTGATGAGGGAATTGAATACAGAATTAAAGCTACAGCTAAAACAGCTAGTACTTTTCAAGACTGGGTTGAAGCTATTAAGACGAAGCGTTATACATGGACAAGAATCCAGCGAATGTTTGTCCATATATTAACAAATACAAAGAAAGCTGATGTAGAGATGGTACCAAGAGCTTTAACCGTTCCATATGTGCGTGTGATCGGTTTAACAAAGAAGGGAAGGGAATATTTAAATAAACAAAAAAAGCAGATAAATGTCCCAGTTATATCAAGATTAGGAAGAAATCAACATCCTATATTATCTATTGAGGAAAAAGCAAGTAATGCCTATTACAGCATCCTTCCACCACAAACCAAGCAAAAGCTGTTTAAACAGGAATTACAAGCACCAATCATGCTTTAAACAGCTCCGCTTACGATGTTTTGCAATGCACTTGAATGCTATGCTGTAAAAAATAGATCTTTTGCAAGATCTATTTTTTACAGCTTTTTTTCAGAGCATGCTTATTTTAATGTCGTTTCAACCGTAATTATTCTTTCATTTCTTCTAAATAACTTAATGCATCTTCAAACGTATCTACGGGGATAATCTGCATTTCGGTTCCAATTTCTTCGGCTGTTTTCTTAGCAATTTCATAATTGGAGTCAGCAGCTCCATTTTCATTTGGTGCAAAGAAAATATCGATCCCTTCTTTATCTGCAGCAACTATTTTCTTATCAATTCCACCAATTCGGAGTACATTTCCATCATAATCGATTTCTCCAGTACCGGCAATCTCATAACCTTTTGTAATATCTTCTTCTGTTAATTGATCGTAAATTTCCAAAGTAAACATTAATCCCGCGCTCGGTCCGCCAATATTTCCGCTTGAAAATTGAATGTCACGATCAACCGTTACATTACGGTCTGTAACAAGGCTAATTCCGATACCTACCCGATTGTCTAAATTACTAAATTCTTCAAGCATAATTTCCGTTTCCATCGTCTTATCTTCACGAACAAATTCAATTAGGACAGTATCCCCTGCTTTTTTATCATCAACATACTGAATTAAATCTGTGGACTCACGAATTTCCTGACCATCAATTCCAATTATCCGGTCACCTGTCTCCAACTTACCATCTGCTGGCATATTTTCAACCACAGAAACAACATAGACGCCTTGATATTCAATGGTTATATCTTCACCTGCTGCTTCATAGGCTACTACAGTTGCAGCTTCCTGTGAGCTCTCCATGACTTGCAGCTGGGCTTGCATATAATCATCTTGTGAAATCCCTTCTGGAAACACTTCATCCAATGGCAGGATATCATGATAATCGAAAAGTTTAGCTAGTACATATTGAATCGGTGTTGCCTGAAGGCCGCTTACCGTCACAAGGTGCATGTCTCCCTCACTTTCAGACCCGTCTGCAACTTCAACAATTGGGTTTAGCGCGTTCGCTCCACCTGGTTTCTGGATATAATATGGTAATTGATATGTACCAAGAAAGTAAACGAGAGCAATTATAATAATAAAAAACAGTATATTTCTTTTTGTCATTCTCATCGTAACTTATGGCCCCTTCCTTCTTTCCAAACATTTCTTTAACATGTCTATGGAATATTTGCCTAATGTATGAGCGTATATTGTACAGACACGTACTTTTTCATGGTATTTAGTACAAGCTAGAATAATTCTACTACTAACGAAATAAGTTGTACAGAGCTAGGTTCATTTCGTAGGAGGCTTTCGATTGGGACAATTACTTAAAACCTTTATTTATTCAACTCTTACCATTTTCTTAACGTTTTGTTTAATCCGCTTTCCTGATCAGGCTTTAGAAGCAGGCATTCGCGGATTAAATATGTGGTGGGAAGTAGTATTTCCTTCTTTGCTCCCTTTTTTTATTACTGCCGAACTTTTGCTGGCATTTGGGGTTGTGAATTTTTTTGGTATATTGTTTGAGCCAATTATGCGACCCTTATTCAACGTTCCAGGTTCCGGGAGCTTCGGCTGGATGATGGGAATGGCAAGCGGTTACCCAACTGGCGCTAAAATCACAGCACGTTTACGAGAAGAAAAGCAACTATCGAAAATAGAAGCAGAGCGACTCGTATCATTTACCAACAATTCCAGTCCATTATTTATTTTCGGAGCAATTTCTGCTGGTTTTTTCCATGATTTGAAGCTAGGGGCACTTTTAGCAGTTTGTCATTATACAAGCAATGCTATGGTTGGCATTTGCATGCGCTTTTATGGAAGAAAGCAGGAAATAACAAAGCGCAGAGAAAAAAAAAGCAAGCAGATATTCCCTCTTGTAAAAGCTTTTCGAGAAATGCATGAATCCCGGATGAAAGCGAATAAACCTCTGGGGGAAATTCTCGGTGATGCTGTTTTGAATTCCATAAAAACATTGGTTATGGTTGGCGGATTCATTATTCTTTTTTCCGTCCTTATAAAACTGTTATTTCTAGTGGGTATCTCGTCTGCTATTGCCGCAGTTTGGGAACAGTTTTTTATACTTATCGATTTCCCTGCGGATTTAGCGCTTCCCATTTTTTCAGGTTTATTTGAAATTACTATTGGAGCAAATATGATCTCACAAACGATGACAGATAGCTTTTTACAGCAAGCAATTGTTATTAGCTTTATTCTTGGCTTTAACGGGCTTTCCATTCATGCACAAGTAGCCAGCATTCTTTCAAAAACAGATATACGTTATCTCCCATATTTTTTTGCAAGGATTTTACATGGATGCTTTGCTGTCATATTAACCATCATACTGTATAAACCGCTATATTTGGACAGGCAGACAATTGACTTGAATGAAATACCTGTTTCTCATTTAGATATAACTGAAAACATGTGGGGAATGATTCTTTACTATCTGAAAGATATTGGACCAATTGTGACGATTGCCTGTTTAGCATTCTCTGTGCTTATTCTTTACAAAAGAAGTTTCAAATAAAACTTTATAAAAATAGAAAACCAGCTTCTGAAAAACAGTATTTCAAGAAGCTGGTTTTCTATATCTTTAAATATGATGATATTTTTCTTTTAATGCTTGCTCGACAAAATCAGGTACGAGTCCGCTGATATTTCCATTAAATTTAGCTATTTCCTTTACCATGCTAGAGCTAAGGAAGGAATATTGATTATTTGTCATCATAAAAAATGTTTCAATATTTTCATTTAGTTTTCGATTCATTGAAGTAATTTGCATTTCATATTCAAAATCACTCACAGCACGAAGACCACGGATAACAGCATGTGCGTTTTTCTCCTGTGCATAATCCATTAGCAGGTGATCAGAGGCGTCTATGGTGACGTTTGGGATATCCTTTGTGGATTCCTGTAATAATTGAATTCTTTCTTCTACTGTAAAGAGTGGAGATTTAGCCTGGTTATTAAAGACAGCTACAATAACGCGATCAAACACCTTCGCTCCCCGGCTAATAATATCCAAATGTCCATTTGTAATCGGATCAAAGGTCCCTGGACAAATCGCTAACTTTCCCATCGATAACTTCCTTCCTATTTCAGTTTGTAAAGTGTAACTTCATTATTCGGGTTTCCTTTCTATCTAAAATAATGTTCTAAATACAAGGGCATAACACATAGCCCTACCATTTTCAGATTTTGCTTTGCTCTCATTACGAGATGGAGTTAACAGTATGAACGATAAATAGTTATTCCAATTGTTCCGCCATAATTTTCTTGTCTTAACAAGGTTAAACCTGTCTGTTCTTTAGGGAGCTTCTCTGTTGGATCATGTTCACAATAAATGATGCCACCAGAGTTAAGTAAATCGATCTTTATCATTTCGTCTATAAGCTCTGCGTAATCCACTTTTCCATACGGTGGATCGATTAAAATAAGATCAAATTTCAACAATCTTTTCGCTGCTGCTTTTATTGCACGATGAGCATCTGCACGAAATACTTCAGCATATTGATCCAGTTTCAATGTTTGGATATTCTCCTGAATTGTATGTATTGCTTTTGGATGTTTATCAACAAATATACCATAATCCATTCCACGGCTTAGCGCTTCGATTCCGAGCGATCCGCTTCCGGCAAATAAATCCAGCACCTTTCCTCCCTCGAAAAAAGGGCCTATCATTTGAAATACTGCTTCTTTCACTTTATCCGTTGTTGGGCGCGTTGATTTACCTGGAACCGCTTTTAATTGCCTGCCTTTATAATCACCTGCAATAACTCGCATGAATTCACCTCAATTTGATGCTATTCGACATATATCCTACCATAAAATAATACATTAGAAAACAATGATCTCACCAGGTTGCACCTAATCATATGTATATATTTATTTTCATTGTCCATACTATCATTATGAATCAACTAGTTATTAGCTTGGTTGTTTCAAACGGAGTAGACTTACACTTCCCCATAAGTTCTTGCTCCGGTTTCTCCTCTCCCTTTGCCTTTTTGTTTTTCAGGAGGAAAAACAAAGGGACCTGCAGAAGTTATTTCTGCAGGTTTTTCTTTTATTCTCAGAAATAAAAAAAGCCTTATAAGAATATTAATCCTATCAAGGCTTATCTAGATTCCCATTTTATAATCATATTGCTTTGCTTTATCTGGTTTCGCATTTTCATAATCTGTACGGACGAAAGGTTTATACGATCTTTCTATCTTGGAAACAAACGAATGCTTCAGTATTTTAGCTTCTATTTTTTCCAGTTCATCCTGGTTAACATAAATTACAGCATACTTTAATCTTTTTGAAGCATAGACCAAATTTCCATATCGCTTCAATTGCTTAATGTTCTTCATATGCTGAAACCAGACAACAATACCTTGTCTATTTGTTCTCACTCAAAAAACCCCACTATCCGTTTAGTTCTTAATTAAAAATCAATACGGCTGAATTTTTGTTCGTCTCTAGGGGTAACCTAAAGACGAACATGAATTGGCTAGGAAGCACACCCACATGCTCCACCACTGCCACAACCACAGCCACTATCTGTAAGTGCAGCACCATCTTTTGGAGCTTTTATTTGCATGCTGACACTCTCAGCAACATACTGACTAATTTCATCCAATAAGTTCTGGAGATTTCGTTCAGCCATTTTAAATGCTGCTACTTTATCATTCATATCCATTTCTCTTTTTACAACACGGATATTTTTCATGATATCATAGTAGTCTGGGTGATAGCGACCAAACCGCTGGACATCCTCGTATTGGTCCTTCATATCTAAAAAAGCTTGTATGAGCTTTTGAGCATCCTCATCCTCATGAAGTGCAGCACGGGTTTGCTTATAGGCTTCCATCGTATCAGATGCCATAACCATTTTGCCAAGTTGCTCAGAACGGTCAAGTATATCCACATATTCTAATGTAGCTATCATTAATACACCCCCACTACTATATAGTATCATTTAATTGGGCAGTTGAAAATAAATTAGATTCTAATCTTTCATTGCTTTTGCTACTTCAGCTAGCATACTGATCATTTGGATTCGGTCATTTAATGTATTTATTTGCTGTGGCAGTGTCTTGCCATAGAAAATTTTAGCTTCTTTCTCCATCTCTTTAATTCTTTCTGGTCCCCTCGATAAATAGCGATACCATTCTGGATTATATCGGACAAATTCTGCGAGCTTTGGATTTTCTCTTAAATATTGCATACTTTGCTGATCCAATGTTTGTCACCTCAGTCTTTGACCCAACTGAATGGATCCTTTTGCGGCTGATTGTTATTCTGTGTTTTTTTAAATTGTGATACTATTTCCTGGATTGCTGTAACTGCTTTACTCAATTGTTCAACCTGACCTTGCATTTTATTAACGTCTAAGTTAGACGTATATTTCATTAGCTGACTGACAAGTTCTGTATTTTTTATAGTGGATTTTTCTTCACTTAAATTTTCTTCATGCTTATCCACTTTAAATTCATCCCAATACGGGTCTTCCTCGCCCAACAACGCCCATTTTTCATAATATTCCTGCCAAGACCTGCCACTCCTTCTGATTTCCTTTATTAAAGCAGGATGCGCATTGATAAATTTTTTAAAAGAAACTACTGACGGATGTAAATCGCCCATATGATCACCCCTTACAATATATAGTCATTTGTACTAACTAATTTATGCATCGGCAATTCATATGTGAAAACCGGAGGCAAAAATTGCACGGAAAAAATATACACTTCGAACTAACCTCCAATTGGAGCATGCCTCGCCGTCCGGGGTCGCTGAGGGCGGATGCTTTCCGCGGGCACGGCCTCAGCCTCTACGGAAGAAAATCACTTCCTACGAGTCTTCAGACACGTGCTGTTCCCGCAGGAGTCACCGCCCTACGCTCACCCAGACTGGTTAGAATACAATACTGTTTTTATTTTTTAATCCATATCATTTATAGTGAACCAATACTAGCGCAGGAAATATACGTAGACTCCTGCGGGAGGAAGGGCGGCATCGGTGAGACCATGCAGTGCGATAGCACAAGGTGGCTCACCAGCCCCCTAAGGTGCATGAAATATATTTCCGGAGCGGGTTAACGCATAATCCATAATTGCATATTAATCCGCAGTTTCTTTAAACTACAATTAATCTTGAATTTTGTTCATGTTAGTTATAGATGCAGCAGTTACAAAAAATGTCCTAAGCGTATTTCTCGCTTAGGACAATCTGCGTTATAATGGCTTATCAAGAAAATTTTGTGTGTAATATAGCCGGTACACGCCGACTCCAATGTGGGTATAGTCGTCACTTAACAAAGCTTCACGATGTCCTTCACTATTTAACCAGCCTTCCATCGCAGCTGGTGCATCCGGGTATTGAGCTGCGATATTTTCACCCGCTGCAAGATAAAAAACATCCTCTGCTTCTAAACGTTCTTTCAACCCATCTCCATTTAAACTGTAATGGGAAAAATAATTATTTTCTTCCATATCCTTACTATGAAGAAATGCTACATTGCTTACACTTTCTTTCCAATCTAACATACTCTTGCCATGTCGATGTCTTATTATATTCGTCAGATCATAAATCTGTTGTTCCATCCCCTCTTCAATTTCTTGCCATTCACCATCAGTAAAGTTAGGTTCATCTGGCAGCTTGCCCCGATATTCAATTTCATATGGACGATGCTTTAACAGTGTATCTGCGGTTAAAACGCGAACGGACGATAGCTTATCAGTAAATGTATCAAAATAAAGCTGAATAAACGTGCTATCATTTAACTTTACAAGTGGCCTTACTCCTATATCCTCTTCCGAAATTCTAAATGTATACGATGATATGCCATTATTATAGGAAACTTCATCCGTAAAGCCGAATTTCTGATTAACTTCCTCATACGGCTGCCCTATGTTAATAGGCTCTGTATCCAAATTTTCTCCTGTTGCAAAAATAGTTTTAACAACATCATCTTCTATCCCAAATTGTACATATTGATTAGTGGAATTCGTATACACCCACCATTCGTAATCATATGCACTTTTGTCGATCCTTATTGGTTCACCAAAATCCTTTTTCAGTTCATCACTCGATTTGCCTATCCATTGAAATATATTCCCTTCTAATGGAACAGGCTCAATGTTCACTTCTTCAGGTGAAATTTTTGATTCTAATACATGTCGTTTTTCTTTTACAATATCTGTAACTTGCTGAACAACTTCTTTTGGTGAAGTTTCCGTTCGATCCAGTACATAAAAACCCGCGATTGCTAGTAACGATAATAAAAATAGATTTCGAATTATTCGCATCGGCAACTTCTCCTTCTTTATACGTAGCTTTTTATAATTACTTCTTTCCTTTTCAAATAAAAGACATCCCATCTTAAAATAAATTCAAAAAACTAGTTCATCATTAAAAACTTGGGTAAGTAAAACTCGATCTACCTATTTATAGAATTTAAGTGATAAAGTTATTCATATTCTCTTTACCCTATTATTATATTTATTATCACAATTATATACCTATTCAATAGATAATAATCGGTTTTTAATTGCATATTAAGCGTTTTCGTACTATCATTATACAATGAGGACTAATATATGAGGTGAAAAAAATGAGATTGGAAAATACGGGTATTGAAGATTCAATTGTAGATTTAAGACCTCTTGATCATTTAACTGGCAAACATGCATTCATTCGTGCAGGACAATGGGACTATGAAAGAGTTACTTATGATTACAGAATTGGATCACAAGAGAAGAACGTTACATATTACATTCGTATCCAAGGACATGCTATTGAAGGTGATGTTGATAAAGGTGACGCTGTCATTAAATTACTAACACCACTACTTGGCAAACATTACTACCCACATGGAGTCGAGTATGGAGAAGCTGAAAATTTTCCTGAAAGTTTAGTGGAAAGAGCGCACACACTTGTTGCAAAAGTCGCTGATGAAATTCAACATTATAAAAAGTGATTTTCGCTTTGCTAAAGCAATAAGAAACCAGCTGGTAATTTACCAGCTGGTTTCTTTCCATTTAAAAGCCTAAAATTGCCTTAATCATACTTGTTGTTTCTCCACCATCATAGATAACATACAATAGTAAGTATACTGCAACACCGGTAATAGCAGTGAAGAACCAAATAATACTCGTTACAGGTCCTATTTTTTCATGTTTCGTTATATTTCTCTTTAAAGCTAATACAATCGTAACAATTCCAAACACAGCACCGGTTGTAGCTAAAATAATATGGAAAATGAGGAAAAGGGTATAATAGATTTTAATATCATCCGGTCCCCCAAAACTCGTATTTCCAGCAAAAATTGTACGTGACATATAAATAATAAAAAACAGAATCGCACTGAATGCAGCTGAAAGCATCACTTTCTTATGTGCATTTTTCTTTCCTTTTATAATTAATATCCAACCAATTGCAACTAAAATTGCACTGAGGACAATAAAAAAAGTACTTAGTGTTGGTAAAAATGGCATAACTCACGAATCCTTTCTAGATAAAGTAAAACTTTGTTCAGCAGGAATTTCCGTACCCCGACTGAATGTCAATAAGGCAAGGCTATCATCTAGAACCCTTGGAACAGACTCAGGAACTAGTTGGATGTTTAAACGTTTCTCTTCCTATTCTGCAGTTGTTGGAAGAGGGTCAATCGTCTGACTTCCTTTTGAGAACCATTTAAAGAATATGATTGCAAGTACGATTCCATACGTAATTTCCTGCATGATTTTCATAATAATGCCGCCGAGTTGTTGATCCTCAACTGTATCCATGCTCGTAAACATTTCAGGGCCGGAAAGAGCTGGCGTTAAACCTTGAAGTACATCACCTGGTACGCATAACGCTAAAGCTTGAAGCCAAGAACCATCTTGTGTATACGCTGCAAATAGTGGCTCTGGTGCAAAAATAATAAGTACACAGGCTGGTGTTATCAAAACACTGTTACCAATGATATATGCCATTTTCATCAATGGGTGCAGCTTGTCCAATTCCTTTATTGGAGATAGTAAAGGGAACCATACAATAAAAGCTGAAATAAACAAAATCAGCGATGTAGATGTATGCATAATCTGTGATTCTTTCGCAAAATTGAAAACTACTGGCATGTGATAAAAAGAAAATAAAACGTTAAATAACAGTAATGAAATTAGCGGCTTCGTTAAAAACTTGAATATAGGTTTAATAACCGGTGTATAAACAGCTTTTTTCCATAGCCATTCTGGGATCCCTTTTAACATAAAAATAGGCACAACGAGTAAGTAAATTGCCATTTGTATCATATGTGCTGTCAATGTAATATGTGAAAGCAAGTCTATTGGAGATCCTTTTACAATGTAAAGCAAGACAAGCGAAAGATAAAAGAGACTTTGCTGCTTAACAGTTGGTCTGGCATCCCCTCCAAATTTATGACGGTATGGGCCTGTAATTAAATAATATAAAATAGCAAGACCAACAATAAAAAGGAAATAATAGGGACTCCACAATGCCCGAAAACCAAAAATTTGTAATTCTAACCACATCATTAATCACTCCATATACTGGACTATCTTTATATTATAACGTATAAACCAAATAAATTCTTTTGTTATTGTGACAAATTTGTTAGAGAACTTAGTACACATTGAATTCATAAAAAAACTTTACATAGGTTAGCCAGCTAAGTTATTATACTTCCCTGAAAAAAAAGATCGGGATATATACATCCCGATCTTTTTCTATTTCAAATTACAGAGTTTTTACCACCAAATAATGGTTGCAAAAGTAACTCCGACTAAAAATGTAACCCATATTCCACCAAAGATTAATAGCGCTGGGAATTCATGTCCCTTATCCTTCAAGTGCATGAAATAATAAAATTGGAATCCCACTTGGACAATAGCCAAAATGAGTATTAATGGAATTACAAACATAGAATTGATTCCCATACCAACTGCAAAAAAAGCAATCAACGTGAAGAAAATCATTAATGCGAAAGAAACGATTTGTTTTCTCATTTCATCTCGATTTTTTTCTCTTTGGAACGAATTAATTTTGCTGGTACTTGTATTTTCCGTCATAAATTAACTCACCATCCCCATTAGATATACTACTGTAAAGATGAATACCCATACAACGTCAATAAAGTGCCAATATAATGCAAACGTATTGAATTTCGGGGCATTATATAGGTTTAATCCTCTTTTAGCATTTCGTACCATGAGGGTAATCAGCCAACTCAGTCCGAAAATAACGTGTCCTCCGTGGAAACCAACTAATGTATAGAATGCTGATCCAAATGCAGAGGAACGGAATGTAAACTCATAATCATGAATATAGTGAGCAAATTCATAAATTTCACAAGCTAAGAAACCAATTCCTAATAGTGCTGTAATCCCCATCCAAAGCATCATCTTTTTAAAATCATTATTCTTCATATGATATATAGCATACACACTAGTAAGTGAGCTTGTTAATAACAAAACAGTCATTAAGAATACTAATTCTAATCCAAATAAATCTTGTGATGTTGGACCACCAGCCGTTGAATTTCTTAAAGCTAGATACGTTCCGAAAAAACAAGCAAAAAGAACTGTTTCTCCTCCAAGGAAGAACCATAAACCTAGAAATTTATGTTTTCCTTCCGTTGTTGCTTTTGCAGGATCTTCTGGCATCGTTTTCGGATTTAAGGAATGATCATGACTCATCTCAGTCAGCCTCCCTTTCTAGTTCTTCTTTGGAAATATGAAATCCAAGATCATCTTTCAATGAACGGATTACCATAGAACCAATCGCAATCGCCATACCAGCATATATTGCTATTAACCAAGCTTTATGATCAGTCTGATAAATGAAACCGAAAGCAGCGATAAAGAAACCAGCTGTCATAATTAATGGAAGAATAGATCCGTTAGGCATATGAATTTCATCCAATGGCTCTGCGGGAGTCATTTTTCCATTTCCTTCTGTTTTCTCAATCCATAATGGATCAAGTCCTCTTACTAAAGGCATTTGTTTAAAATTATAAAACGGTGGTGGTGAAGGAATTGTCCACTCTAATGTACGAGCATCCCATGGATCTGCAGGTGCTTTTTTGCCTTTAGCAGCAGTATAAACAATGTTAACGAGAAAAACTAATGTACCAAATGTCATAAAGAAAGCACCGATTGTACTGATCAGGTTTCCAGTATCAAGTCCTTGGTTTTCCAAGAAGACCCAATAACGACGCGGCATTCCCATTAGTCCAAGAAAATGCTGGATAAAAAACGTTAAATGGAATCCAATAAAGAATGTCCAGAACGATAGTTTACCCATACCTTCATGAAGAATTCTACCGAACATTTTTGGCCACCAATAATGACAAGCAGCAAATAAACCAAATACAACCCCACCAACGATTACATAGTGGAAGTGTGCAACGACGAAGTAGGAATCATGATATTGATAATCCGCAACGTTTGACCCGAGCATAACCCCTGTCATACCCCCAATTGTAAATGAAGGAATAAATGCAAGCGCCCAAAGCATTGCTGAATTAATGACAATACTTCCGCCCCACATTGTAAATAGCCAGTTAAATATTTTTATACCTGTCGGAACAGCAATTGCCATCGTTGCAACAGCAAATATCGAGTTAGCTACCGGTCCTAAACCTACTGTAAACATGTGGTGTGCCCAAACCATAAATCCTAAAAATGCAATCAAAAAGGTTGCAAATACCATTGCTGAATAACCAAATAATCGCTTTTTAGAGAACGCAGGCAAGACTTCACTAAACACCCCGAATACAGGTAAAATCAGTATATACACTTCAGGGTGACCGAAAATCCAGAATAAATGCTGCCATATGACTGAGTTTCCGCCAAGTGCTACATCAAAGAACGCTGAACCAAACATACGGTCGAACATTAATAAAAACAATCCAACAGTTAATGCAGGAAACGCGAACAAGGTTAGTACACTTGTTACAAAAGTAGTCCATGTAAATAATGGCATACGCATATAAGTCATCCCAGGTGCACGCATCGCTACAATGGTAACAAGAAAGTTAATACCACTCATTAATGTTCCTGCACCAGATAGCTGTAATCCCATGACATAAAAGTCAGTTCCATGTCCAGGTGATTGAATTGATAATGGAGCATATGCAGTCCATCCTGCATCAGGCGCTCCTCCCAAAAACCAACTACAGTTTAATAGGATACCACCTGAAAAGAACAACCAAAATCCGAGTGCATTTAAAAATGGAAAAGCAACGTCACGTGCCCCGATTTGCAGTGGCATGATATAGTTCATAAGACCGAATAACAATGGTGTCGCTGCAAGGAATATCATGGTTGTTCCGTGCATTGTGATCATTTCATTGTACAAACCTGCACTAATAAAATCATTTTCAGGCTTAATTAACTGAATTCGAATAATAAGAGCTTCTAGTCCACCTAGCAGGAAAAAGAACCCACCACCTATTAAGTACAAAATTCCAACCTTTTTATGGTCAACGGTGGTTAAGTAGTCCCATAGCACAGCACTAAAAGCTCTCTTTTGAGTAGCTGCATTACTCAAAGCTTAAACCTCCCTTTTGTGTCTTTCATCCCAATTATATATTTTTTTAATTCCCAGCGCTTTCAGGTGTTACTTCAGAAGGCTTTAATTGCAGTAAATATTCAGCAATGCTATTCGCCTCTTCTTCAGAAATACTAGGATATGCACCTGTCATTTTATTTCCAGGCTTAATTGACTCAGGATCCAAAATCCAATCAACCAGGTTTTCTTTAGTTGGTTCTAGAATACCAGCAATTGTAGAGCGGTTCCCAAAGTTTGTTAAGTTAGGTCCAGTTGCAGCAGGTGAAGATCCAATTGCATGACATGCCATACAGTTATTTGCTTCAAACAATTCTTTACCTTCTTGAGCTACAGCATCTTGTGGTTCTTGTTCTGGATCAACTGCTTGCATATCAGCCACCCATTGCTCATATTCTTCCGGACTGACTGCAATTACTTTAAAGTCCATCAATGAATGCGATGGTCCGCAAAGCTCAGCACATTTACCCCAGTAAACGCCTTCTTCATAGGCTTCAATGTACATTGTGTTTACGTTTTCCGGACTAACATCCATTTTCCCAGCAATGGTTGGTACCCAAAACGAGTGAATAACATCTGAGGATTGCATGTTCAGGTATACTCTTTCACCTGTAGGAATATACAAATCCTGACTTGTTACAATTTCTTCCCCATCATAATTAAAATGCCACCAATATTGATTTCCTGTAACCTCAATGTTGATGTGTTCACTTGCATTGGATGTATCTGCTAAATCAAACGTAGCAATTACAGTCGGTACACCCATAATTAAAACTAGCACTATCGGTATGATTGTCCAAACCGTTTCCAGTGTGTGGTTTCCTTCTACTTGCTTTGGAATGTAATCTTCCTGCCCTTTCTTTCTTCGGAAACGGACTAAAGCAATAACGTAGATAATCATAACGACGACAAAAACTCCAACCATAATTAATGTTGTAAGAATAATTAAATTCATCGAGCTTTCTGCTCCATACCCTTTTGGCGCGAGCGCTGTTAAATTTTCTTTACCACACGCGGTCAAAAATAGAGACAACATTGTAAACAGTAATAGTGCCTTAGTTTTTCCCATCCAACCTTCCATGTATTAATACCTCTCTTTCTTCTTGTTGTTTCCTTATATATATTTATTTAAGGACAAACGGTTAGTTAAATATAGGCAATGTCACGATAATCATTAATGGAAATAAAATGATCAGGTAGTTTAACGAATAGATAAACATGATATTTGCCCATTTTAAATCATCTTTCATAAAGAAGCCTCTAAATCCTAATACAAGCCAACCAATATTAAGTAATACCGCAATAACTACAAATGTCGTTCCCAGTGTGACGAGTAAAAATGGCAGTGGAAGCAGACAGGCAGTATAAACTACAATTTGGCGTTTTGTAAATTCAAACCCGTAGACGACAGGTAACATAGGTACCCCCGCAGCTCGGTAATCCTCGGTTTTTTTCATTGCCAGAGCAAGAAAATGAGGTGTTTGCCAGATGAACATAATTAAAAACATAACAACTGGAACAATATGCAAAGAAGGATCAAATGCTGCCCATCCGATCAGCGGCGGCATAGCACCTGAAATACTTCCGATTGCCGTGTTTAATGTATAACGACGTTTTGACCACATTGTATACAGTACGACATAAACAAACCATCCAATAAAAGCAAAAAGTGCAGCTAATGCAGTCGTAAACAATAACATTATAAGTCCTGCCGCAGTAGTCACAAGTCCAACAATTAATGCTGTTTTAAGAGATATAAACCCAGTAACCGTCGGGCGTTTTTTTGTTCTGTTCATTTTGGGATCAATGTCTGCATCATACCAATTATTAATAATACAGCCACCAGCAATAACGAGCACACTACCAACCATTGTGAGTAAAAAAGTTCCCCAATGGGATATAAAGGAAGAGTTCGAAAAATGGACTGCTAACCAAAAACCGGCAAAAACAGTAATCATATTCGAGTTTACAATACCTATTTTTATAAGCGCTTTTATTTCATTAAAAAACACTCCGATTTTCCCTTTGTTGGATAATGCTGCATCACCGATCATTTCAGAATATGATGTTTCCGCTTTATTCATTAATTTCCCCCCTTTAACCCCCGCAAAAAGACACGTTAAATAACCAGAAGTCTTATTCATTCCATGAATTCTGATTCTAAGTCCTATTGTATCACGGAATTAATTTACAATCTAATTAACTTACCAATTCACTAAATAGTTTACAACATAATTGCAGTGGATATGTGACAATTAAGTGAAATTTTCGAGGTTTATTAACACCAATTGAAATATGTATAATGCCAATTATTTGGGATGGCTGCAAACATCCCTATATTATTTCTAGCAAACAACGTAAATTAATGCAAGCTTTTTTCCTATTTGCATAGTGAAAACGCATGTAAAACATGATACTATTACAATTGTATGTATATTAGTAGTTTCGAAGCAATTTTCATTGCAATAAAAGTTAATCTGATATTATGATTAACCTATTAATAGTTTTTAATCATTAGAAGTGAGGCTGTCGAGTATATGATTAAATTTTTACGAACCTTATCATTAATTGCAACAATTTCAATGCTTTTTCTTCTATTAGGAGGAGCATTGGTTACAAAGACTGGCTCTGAGGATGGCTGTGGGGATAGCTGGCCGCTTTGTGAAGGTGAATTAATACCATCTGAATTTACTTTTGAAATGGTAATTGAGTTAAGCCATCGCGCTGTTTCTGGAGCAGCTGGAATCGTTGTACTAACACTAGCAATTTTATCCTGGATTAAAATTGGTCATGTCCGTGAAGTGAAATTCCTGGCATTTTCTTCTGTTTTCTTTATTATCCTGCAGGCATTAATTGGTGCAGCAGCTGTAGTTTGGGGACAGTCCGATTTTGTACTTGCTGCCCATTTCGGTATATCTTTATTATCGTTTGCAGCAGTCTTCCTGCTCATGCTGCTAATTTTTGAATTAGATAAGAAGTTACATACCGAATCACTATTTATTAAAAAAAATCATCGCTTGCAGATTTACGCGCTATCCATCTATACAATGGTTGTAGTGTACACAGGTGCGCTGGTACGACATACTGAATCCAATCTTGTTTGTGGTGACTGGCCATTCTGTACAAATACCACTCCACTTTCTTTTTCTGATTATGATTTTAATCAGTGGGTACAGATGGGACACCGATTCGCGGCAGGTATACTGTTTATTTGGACATTAATCTTAATGATTAACATGATCAAAAACTATCGTTCCAACAATGTAATGTATTGGGGATGGATTATTACATTTATTTTGATTTCCCTGCAGGTTTTATTTGGTGCATTGATTATATTTACTTTACTAAACCTTGGTGTAGCACTAATGCATGCATTAGTAATCTCCTGCTACTTTGGAATGCTAAGTTATTTTATCCTCCTATCAAACAGGAGTGCTAAAAAAGAAAAAACAGGAATGGCTAAATAGCCATTCCTGTTTTTTTCTGTTCATCAAATAATTATTCAAATTCAATCAGCAAATCATTTACTTCTATTGAATCTCCAGCATTCACGTGAATTGCCTTAATTACGCCTTCGTATGGTGCTTGAATAGTTGTTTCCATTTTCATTGCCTCTGTTGTTAGAATATGTTCTCCCTTGGCAACAGTATCTCCCTTTGCACAATTAACAGCAAGCACAGTTCCTGGCATTGTAGCACCAATTTGCCTATCGTTTGACTTATCGACTTTCGGTCTTGCAGAAAGCAGGGACTCAATACTATTATCTTTAACTCTGATTTCACGTGACTGTCCATTTAATTCAAAATAGAAAACGCGCGTACCATCATCCTTTGGTTCAGAAATTGAAACAAGTTTCATAATTAACGTTTTACCCTTTTCAATTTCTACTTCAATCTCTTCACCTAAGTTCATACCATAGAAGAATGTAGGTGTATCTAAGACAGACATATCTCCATATTGCTCACAGAAATGATGATAATCCATAAATACCTTAGGATACAATGCATATGCAATTACATCAAAGCTCGTCACTTGACGATCTAATGAATTAAATAATTCATCTCTTAATCCTTTGAAATCAACCGGTTCCAATAACTCCCCTGGTCTCACTGTGATTGCTTCTCTTCCTTTAAGGATAATCTTCTGCAGCTCTTCTGGAAAACCTTGATATGGCTGACCAATAAAACCTTGGGCAAACTCGATAACAGAATCTGGGAAATCAATTGAATACCCTTTTTCATAAATATCTTCCTCAGTTAAATTATTTTGAACCATAAATAATGTCATATCACCAATTACTTTTGAAGAAGGTGTTACCTTAACGATGTCACCAAACATGTCATTAACCTTACGGAACATCGTTTTTACTTCATTCCAGCGTTCTCCCAGCCCTACTGCCTTTGCTTGCTGTTTTAGATTACTATACTGGCCTCCAGGCATTTCATGGTTATATATTTCCGTATGAGGTGCCTTCATTCCACTTTCAAAATCTTGATAATATTCTCTAATACCTTCCCAATAATGCGAAATTTCTTCATACGCGTTAATATCAATCTGAGGCTTACGTTCATTACCTTCTAATGCATGATAAAGTGTCTGTGCGCTCGGCTGTGAAGTTAACCCAGACATTGGACCAGCTGCAACGTCCACAACGTCTACCCCGGCATCAATTGCTCTTGCATACGTATAAATTCCATTTCCACTTGTGTCATGGGTATGCAAATGAATCGGAATGTCTACAGTTTCTTTTAAACTAGCTATCAATTGATATGCTGCCTCTGGCTTCAATAAGCCTGCCATATCCTTAATCCCTAAAATATGGGCACCGGACTGTTCCAGCTCTTTCGCCATGTTTTTATAGTAATTGATATCATATTTCTCCCGGCCTTTGTCGAGAATATCACCAGTGTAACAAAGCGTAGCTTCTGCGATTTTGTTATTTTCACGAACGGATTCAATCGCAAGCTTCATTCCTTCAATCCAATTTAAGCTGTCGAAAATACGGAAAACATCAATGCCTGCATTTGAACTTTTTTCTACAAATTCACGAATTAAATTATCCGGATAATTTTTATAGCCTACTGCATTGCTTGAACGTAATAGCATTTGGAATAAAACATTTGGCATTTTCTCACGCAGTGCAAGCAGTCTTGTCCAAGGATCCTCTTTTAAGAAACGGTATGCAACATCAAATGTCGCTCCTCCCCACATTTCTACGGAAAATAGGTTTGGCAATAGACGAGCTGTTGGTTCAGCAATATGCAGTAAATCCGTCGTTCTGACTCGCGTTGCCAACAATGATTGATGTGCATCACGGAAAGTCGTATCTGTTAGTAATACTTCTTTCTGGTCCTTCAACCAATTCGCTAACCCTTCTGGTCCTTTTTCATCTAAAATTTGCTTTGTTCCTTTAGGAATCGCTTGATGATAGTCCACTTCCGGAATTAACAACGGCGAAAATTCAGGCTTTTTCTTTTTCGCCACTCCATCTACTCCGTTCAGCGTTGTATTCGCAATATAGGTAAGCATCTTTGTACCACGGTCTTTTCGTTTTGGAAAGACGAAAAGCTCTGGAGTATTATCGATAAATGTTGTGTCATATTGACCCGACAGGAATTTTTCATGCAATATTACATTTTCCAGGAAATGAATATTCGTTTTAATTCCACGAATTCGGAATTCCTTTAAATTTCGCACCATTTTGATTGCAGCTTGTTCAAATGTTAGTGCCCACGTTGAAACTTTAACTAGCAGTGAATCATAGTGTGGTGAGATAACAGCACCTTGATAAGCGTTCCCTGCATCAAGTCGCACACCAAAACCTCCGCCACTGCGGTATGCATTAATTCTTCCAGTATCTGGCATGAAATTATTTAACGGATCTTCTGTTGTAATCCTGGATTGAATTGCAAATCCGTGAATTGTAATTTCTTCCTGCGCTGGTATTCCTACCGATTCATCATGCAAACTATAGCCATCTGCCACTTTAATTTGCGTTTGAACAACATCAATCCCAGTAATCATTTCTGTGATCGTATGCTCTACTTGCACACGCGGATTCACTTCAATAAAGTAAAATTCATCATTGGTAACAAGGAATTCAACTGTCCCAGCATTTATGTAGCCTACATTTTCCATCAAGTCTACTGCAGCATTACAAATGCGTTCACGTAATTCATCTGTAAGTGACAAGCTCGGCGCCACTTCTATTACTTTTTGATGTCTGCGCTGTACAGAACAATCTCTTTCATGCAAATGAACAATGTTTCCATGCTTATCTCCAAGGATTTGCACTTCAATGTGTTTTGGATTTTCGATGAATTTCTCCACATAGATTTCATCATTACCAAAAGCTGCTTTAGCTTCAGATTTAGCACGATCGTATGCTTCGCGAACCTCATCCTCATTACGGACAATTCGCATACCCCGACCACCACCGCCTAGTGATGCTTTAATAATGATTGGATATCCGTATTTCTCCCCAAATGCTTCCACATCTTCAACTGTTCCTACAGCCCCGCCACTGCCAGGAATGATCGGCAGATTTGCTTTTTCTGCTTGCTCTCTTGCTTTCACTTTATCTCCGAACATATTTAAATGCTCACTTGTAGGACCAATAAAGATAATTCCTTCTTCTTCACAACGTCTTGCAAAGTTAATATTTTCCGATAAAAAACCATAACCAGGATGAATTGCATCAACTTGTACTTCTTTTGCAAGATCAATAATTCCTTCGATATCTAAGTATGCATCGATTGGCTTTTTGCCTTTACCGATTAAATATGCTTCATCCGCTTTAAAACGGTGGAAAGAAGCTGAATCTTCACTAGAATAAATTGCTACCGTACGAATGTTTAGCTCTGTACAAGCTCGAAACACCCGAATTGCAATCTCTCCACGGTTAGCAACCAGTACTTTTTTGATCTGTTTTAATTCTGCCATCTTTTATCACTCCTGTTATAATTAATCGTTTTTCTTTCTACATTCGACTTCTCTTTGATTCCATCATTTTCCTGCGTCTTAACTTCACTTGCAATATTGTTAAGAATCCCCATTGAAATCAACATAATGAGAAGTGATGAGCCTCCATAACTAACAAACGGAAGTGGTACACCGGTAATCGGTAGCAGTCCACTAATTGATCCAAGGTTTATAAATGTTTGAATTCCAACCATGGAAGAAATTCCTAATGCTAGTAATGCCCCGAAACTATCGTTGCATTTTCTAGCTATAAAAATACCACGCAATACGATGATTGCCAGCATTCCTATCACAATAAGTACGCCAATAAAGCCTAGCTCTTCAGCTACAATTGCCATAATGAAATCTGTATGGGCTTCCACCAGATAGCCTAGCTTTTGTACACTTTGACCTAGTCCTTCGCCAGTTATTCCACCAACACCAATAGCAACATAGGATTGGATTAATTGATATCCATCAGAATCTGGAGTTGCAAAAGGCTCATAAGCCCCCGTAAATCGTGATAGCCTTTCATCTGTAACTAAAAAGGGTCCGGCAAGCAATGCTAGTACCACACCTATTGCGATCAAGATAGAAAGGTGTTTCAATCGTATCCCTGAACTAAAAATAACGGTACAAGCAATCAGAAAAATAATCGATGCAGTTCCGATATCTGGTTGAAGGACGATTAGTCCTAAAACAATTCCAGTAAGTATGAGCGGTGGCAACACACCTGTATTAAACTGATTTATGTATGCTTGTTTCTTCGAATAGACGGAAGCCAGATACATAATCAGACCGAGCTTCGCAAATTCTGCTGGTTGCATACTAGCTGGACCAATTTGGAACCATGATTTCGCGTTATTTACAGAATTCCCGAAAATAAGCACAGCGACAAGCAAGATAACAATGAATAAAATAATAAACTTCATTAGTTTCTGATAGTACTTGTAAGGAAATATGCTGCACAGGATAAAACCTAACATTCCGACTACAAACCAAACCGATTGGCGTATTAAATAATGCGTACTTTCGTTTCCTTCTACAACGGCTGTCACCATACTTGCGCTATAAATCATGACAATCCCAAAACCAGCTAATAGTATTGGTGTAATCATTAAGGTAAAATCGTAGTCTTTTAATCTCTTAAGCATCCTACTTCTCCCAACCATATGTTATTTAAGAGGTTGTTCAAAAAGTCCGGCAAAAATGACACATTATGAACAAGAGACCTTCGACTAACCGCCGAAGTATTCTATATTGAACATTGAAGTCAGCAGATTATTCTGCGCAAGCTTAGTACTCAATGCTTGCTGTGCCTCAAGCTTAAACACAGAAGACGTTGTGAATTTAGCCGGCCCGCCCTTTTAACCTTCTTTTTCAAACACAAAATTTAAGTATCGATGAAAGAAATTTAAATAACTATAACATATTTTTGTAAGTCTCGTCTTCTATATTGTTATTATTTTTTCAAATCATCTATAAATTTATAGGTAATTCCTATTAAAAATCTAGCAATTAAACAAAAAAACCTTGCCACTTTCTTGCTGGCAAAGTTTTGCTTTGTCACATTACATCATTAAGCCAATACAATGGACTGCTTAATCAAACCGAATTTTGTGAAGCTTCATGCAATATGTTAAGCTTCTTCTCAAGATTCTCAAGAAGTGCTCTTCCTTCATTCTCGCTGATTAAGTCTAGACGCACAGCAAAATCAATTTCCCTTGAGAGACCAAACATTTGCGTATCCAAAACATCTTCATAGACTGGACATTGCGGCATCGTTAAATTCTCTATTTGAACTTCAATTAGTCGTAATATGTTGTCAGCGTCAGCCTTAAGAAGGGCATGGGCTTTTTCACGGTGATCGATAGTCGCCTCTGGCATCAATAAAATCCCCTCCGTTAGAAAGACTTCTTTGTATATATTATATTAGCGTTAGCTACAAGAAAATGCAAACAAAAGCGTAAATTTTTTTTATAAAAAATAATTCTTATCAGATGAAATAATAGTTCATGTCTGCTATCCTTGATAAAGATATAGAATTAGGGGTGAAATAATGATTGTACCAATTTTAGGAAACGTTTTCTATTCCATCACACTAGATCCAACTGTATGGATTTTTGATGATAGAAAAATATTATTGGATGAAGCTTTTTCCGGGAAGGGCAGTAATTCGGAAGAAGCAGATGATTTAGAATTAGCATCTCAACGTTTCAACCGGGAGATTTTTGAAGTTAAAATGAATCGTCCTCCTGTAAATAGAAGCATCTCCAAATTGGAAGGAGAAAAAATACTGAAAAATTCCTATGTTATGCCTTTGTATGATTTTATACAAAATGCAGAGGTTAAACCCGATGCAACACATGGAGTTTTATTATCAGAGTACGAAGAAACAAAAATTTCATTAACTGACCTTGAAAATGGCTATTTTCTTTTCGCAGTTGACGGAAAACCAATAAAGGATAATGGACCTGTTCATTTCTTCTACCAAGACGGCTCCAATAAAGACAATCCAATAACAAACATTAAAAAAATTATTATCCACTAAAAGGTCTGCTTTCCATGCAGGCTTTTTTTATTTCATTCCACTTATCATTCGAACGTTTTATACTTTCTTTACTGCCAAGCAATTATATTTCTATCCTGTGCTGTATATTTTCTTTTATTCTACCCAAAATAAGGTCATCAGCTACTATAATTAGGAGGAATGCTGAATGAACCCGCATTTTAGGATTATATTTTTGGTTGGAATTTTACTTCTGGCAGCATGTGGAAAACAGGAGGATCCCCCTTTAGCAGAAGAGCAAGAAAATAATCATATTGCCCAAGTCAAAAACTCAGATCCCACACGCCTTGAAAACCTAAGCAATACCGAAATCGCTAGTCACCTTGCTAATGTAGCCAGCAATGTCCCAAGCGTGGACGATGCTGCAGCAATTGTAGCAGGTCCTTATACCGTTGTTGGAATTGATGTTAATAAAGATCTTGATCGATCACGGGTAGGAACAATTAAGTATTCTGTATCTGAAGCTCTTTATCATGATCCATATGGAAAAACAGCTATCGTTGTTGCTGATGGTGATGTAATGGAGAGAATCAGGGGTATGGGAGACAAGATTGGTCAAGGACATCCTGTCCAAGGCTTTGTAGATGAACTTGCAGCAATTGTCGGTCGTTATATGCCAGAGTTTCCGATTATGAATAACACCCCTGTTGAACCAGACCAAAACAAAGAAATATTATCTGATGAAGAGCAGCAAAAATTGGATGATATCGAAGGCGAACAATCCAATCACCATGATAATCGTTAATCACACGGATTAAAACCCAGGCTTCTTACTTAGAAACCTGGGTTTTCTTTACACATTTTATTCATGATTTGATGTGTTTTCCTCTTTCTTTTCATTGTAATATTGTACGCCAAATTGAGATCCTTCTGATACCATTTTGGAATTCTCCAGCTGCGCCACATCTTTTTCACCTAATTGATCAGGTACACCTGAATTTTCAAATGTATGATCATGATCATCCGATTGCGAGTTTTGTTTCAGTTTAGAGGTAATAACGTTCGCAGCCCCTTTGATTTTATCACGGTTTTGCTGATCTTTTAAATAGAAACCTGCCACACCTGCTCCTAATGCACCCACTGCTGATAGAACATACCTTTTTTTCATGAAATCGTCCTTTCATTTTAAATATAGATATTGTTATTTTGTACTTATATTCCCCCGAAAAGTTATTATCAAACATAAAGGAATCTCTGCTAAAGTGAATATATTGTGATATACTATTTACTAGATGACATTAAAATAGATTATTTTTCTGAAGTAAGAGGTGAAGGAATGCAAGTAAAATGCTCTCTTTGTGATAAAGTGGAAGAAATTGAAGATCATTGCCTGCAAGCAAAAAGACTAAGAAACAGAAGAATATACATGTATCTTTGCAATCATTGTTATGACCGGATTGAAGTTAAAACAAATGAAAGGCTTTCTACAGGGGATTTCAAACTATACCGGGAAAATAAAAAAGAAGACCAGTATATATAATTGCAGCCTATTGTCAGCTTTTAAAACATGATCCTTATATACAGCAAAAAACGCCGGTACCGGCGTTTTTTTATTCATTATTTGCTTTTCTTTGGAAATGGAGTCTAATTCTATATACAGCCAATACAAAAATAATAACGATAAGGCTTTCAATTGTCGGCATACGCATTACAGTAGTAAATATCGTTAAAATATACGTTCCAATTAACAATAGAATATAAACAAAAACCTTTTTTATTGGTGGCAATTTACGAGCGAATCCAAGTTCATAAGCAATTGCACAAAGTATAAAATTCATTACATAAAATATCCAAAATATATTTTCGATACCATTTCTTTCTACTACGTAATCAAATACAACCCTGAAACCATCCATATATATCCCCCAATATTAACTTAGCTCTTCTATTATCATACTAAATCTTTCATATTCCTGCCACTAACAAGCGTAAAGTCTTATTTAATTTATAATTGTCAAACCAATAAGAAACAGCATGCTGTATACTTTTTCAGCATCTCACCAATCTGACTATTTTTGAAGAAAATACTATTTTCATATATACTATTAATGAAATAGAGGTGTTTATATGAAGAATATTAATGTTCCTATGCTTTTTTTAGCAATTCTTGTTGTTGCGATGTTCTTTCTGGTCGGACTCGCTATCGCATTCCGCAATATTTGGTTTATCTTACTTTTCCTTATACTCGGATTTGCAATTTTTGGTTATGGTTTATCCTTAAAAAAAAGAAGAAAGTGACGGGTTGCTCGTCACTTTCTTCCACGCTGTAAAAATGATATTATTTCATCTTGTAAAATTGGGTTACAAGTAAGAATTGATGATTTTTCAAGCATATTAATTTTATTCCCGTCAATATCCGTCGTGACACCACCAACTTCATTTACAATTACAATACCAGCTGCTACGTCCCACGGGGATAGCCCTAATGATAAATATCCATTTTCAATTCCTTCGGCAGTATATGCGAACTCTAATGCAGCAGATCCATACGATCTTGTTCCACGTACTTCTTTCACAAAGTCCTGCGTCGTTGTTTCATCTACAAGTCTATTTTTACATAGCCAAAAATGATTCATCCCTATAATAGCATTTGTTAATTTAACATCTGTGGTGAGCTGGGGTAATTTCTCCTTATTTTTATAAGCGCCCTCGCCTTTTTTTGCATGGTATAAAATATCTGACATAACATCATAGATAATCCCAATTTCACCGACACCATCTTGATATATCCCAACAGAAATTGCAAAGTTTCTTTTCTGATGAACAAAGTTCATCGTCCCATCAATTGGATCAATAATCCAAACAGTACCCTTAAGAGATGTAATGGAATCACCGTAGCCCTCTTCACCAACAATAAGATGATTGCTATATTGCTCTTTTATGTTCTTTACAAAGTACGCTTCGATGCGTTTATCCAATACCGTAACCAGATCATTAGGGTTTGACTTCGTCTCAATATCCAATGGAGCATTCATTTCATCTTTAATGATCGTTCCTGCTTCCAATACCCATTGTACAGCCTGATCATATATGTCATTGCGAATCGTTTCATCCATATGTACGCCCTCCACTATCATCATTATAACTATAATTGTACCAAAATGAAGGGAACCCGTCATTGTATTTGAATGACCCCAATATGTATTCGAGTATTTCTCTAATGCTTCCAATACATATTGGGGTCAGCTATTAAGCGTCTTCATTTTCAATTTGTAACATTTGTTTCCTTAACTCCTCTAAACGTTCTTTCGCTTTAATTATTGCAACCTTATCATCAGCCTGCATCGCATCGAAAAGCGTAACTAATTCATAATCAATTTCCATTCGAATGACAGGTAATCGCTCTTCCGCTTCTTTTCTTCTTAATGCTTCCATTACATATTTCAAATTTGCCACTTCCTTTCGAATAGCTTGTTTTATCAGTTTCATTTGTTTTCTTTATTTTATGTTTTGGAAATTATATTGTTCATAGCTTTTCTGAAATTAATGATTATTTTTATTATCTTTTCCCGGTTTATCCATTTTTAAACATAGCGTTTAATTATAATTTGCTTTAAGATTTGATTTCATAGAACGAATTAAAGCTCGCTCTAAAAAGCTTTAATCTGCTATTTTTTAGAGATTTATTTATTAACGCGAATATGTATAGCTTGACTTAAAACCTTCTATATTTAATAATAATTATTATAAATAACGTTAGAAAGGAATGATTTTTTGACTTTTCAAGGATTTAAACGCGAAGATTTCGATACTTTTACAATAGATGGTCTTGATGAACGCATGAAAGCAATTCAAACAAGAATTCAGCCCAAATTTCAGGAAATGGGATTAGAACTCGTTGATTACATAGCAGCACAAGTAGGGAATGAAATGTATTTACATATTGCTAAACATGCTAGGAGAACGGTTAATCCACCAAAGGACACTTGGTTAGCAATCGCGGATAACAAACGAGGTTATAAAAAACATCCACACTTTCAAATTGGTCTATTTGATGATCATTTGTTCATGTGGCTGGCATTAATTTACGAATTGCCAAATAAACAGGAAATTGCGAAATCCTTTATCACATCGTTTGAAAAAATTAAACAGCTTCCAGACAATTTTGTTGTTTCTTTAGATCACATGGATAAAAATTCAATACCAATTCAAGATTTAGAAATGAAACATCTGGAACGCTTCAGAGATGTAAAAAAAGCTGAGTTTTTAATCGGTATTCATGTACCAGCAGAGAGTGATTTAGCAGCGGATGGAGAAAAGCTAATCGATACAGCGAAAGAAACCTTCCGCACTCTAATGCCATTCTATCAATTGGCACTACAGTCACGTAACTAGTTGATGTCTCGTAAAATGAGATGAAACAAAAAGACATTTATTCACCCCTTTTGGTTGAATAAATGTCTTTACTATATAAGCTGTCATTATTTTACATTTTAATATAATCATTGCTCGAGTCTCTCGCTCTTTTAACAGTATGGTAACTTGAGTAGCCTGAAGATGCTTCAAATGCTGAGAACAGTTTCTTTTCTTCACTTTTTGAAGGTACAATCTGTTTAAATCGCCGATACAGCATTAAGATTTCCTCTCGTCTGACTTTATTTTCATATGCCTTCTCTACAAGCGAAAAAAAATTCACCACATCAATAATTTCCTTTGTTGACCACATTTCATCAATTGGGTATTCGTAATTCATTTTTCTATTCACCTCATTATATTACCTTGCCTACCCCTATATAAAGTTTTCTTTAAAACTTATTATAATACATATCCGATCTATTTGTTAATACACCTGTTTGTTTTATGATCATAGGTATTTTGTCTAAATGCAAAAAAAAGCTACATCAATTTAATGTAGCTTAACCTATATTTGTATTATTTTTCACCACAAGTAGGACATGTACCGTAAAGAGTTGTTACTTTTTCATCTTCGTAATCTGCAATAACTTGCTGGCAATCCTGACAAATTATTGTACCCATTAAGTCATCCCCTTTTTGTTTTATCGGTAACATAATTTTATTATAATATGTCATACTAAAAGAGTCAATGGTTAATTAGTATAACATATTAAATATTTTATTATTAAATAGCAGGTCTTTATTACAGATAAAAAAACATAACTAAATGCACATAGCTCTTGGTTGTGTATATTATATGTTACTTCTGAATCTCTGATGACTAAAGTAAGAAGGTTCACGACTTATTTATAACTTTTTTACTTTGTTTCGATAAGTGCTGGGTCAAGTATTTCATAACCTTTTTCCCGTAAACCTTCCACAATGTCAGGCAATGCTTCAGCTGTCCACTCCCTGTCATGCATCAGTAGATTTGCTCCTGGCTTCAGCAGGGAATACGGTACATCCACTTCTGGACCTTCACCTGAGATCATTGCTTCTGCAAGCTTTTCTGCGTTCATATAAGGCTCAAAATAATCATAGCCATATGTCCAGTTCATTACTGTCATACCATCCTCTTCTGCAACTTGAATCGAGTAATCTGTATTAGCTCCATGCGGGGCTCGGAAGAATAATGGTCGCTCACCAATAATTTCTTCTATTCGGTCATTAAGACTTATAATTTCCTCTTTTTGTTCTGCTTCAGATATATCTGGCAATGTTGCATGGCTAAACGTATGATTACCAATCATAAATCCCATTTCATGAATTTCCTTGAGCTTTTCTTCTTCTTCAGGTGTATCGATAAAATGGCCATTTACAAAGAATATTGCTTGAGCGTCTATATCCTTTAATGTCTTAGCCATTTTAACAGCATTTTTATCAGGTGCATCATCAAATGTTAGCAGTACAACATCTTCATTCGTTTCTTCTTTTATTGGGATTACGGACCAATTTTCTGAAATCCTATACTGTGCTTCATTAGGATGCTCGTCCTTTTCGATTCCAGCTGCATCTTCTTCCGATTCTTCACCCCCACTCTTTTTTTCATCCTCCGATTCCTGGACATGTTCTTGATTTTTATTTTCTTCCTTTTCAGTTGATGATTTTCCGTGACTCGTTGTTTCCGCATTGCTTGCACAAGCTGAAAACATTGCTATGCCAATAATAAGAATAATTAATGTAATCCTTTTCATATGTAAAAACTCCTCCTGGCTAAAAAATAGATTAATAGAATAATCATAAAGTATTCATGAAGTCACTGTCATTTACCATTTTATAAACAACTAATGCCAACCGAATAGGTAATGACTGTACATTATTCCAAATTAATCCTCTTCTATTATATACCCAAAACAATATTTCTTCATGTTTACATTTTTCGACGATTGATTTTCAATTTAATAACATTTCGATAACAATAACTAAAGGGTAACAATCATTTGATAAACTATCCCTATATTGTTATGAGACAATTCCACAATGAGGGAAGTGATAAAAGCCGATGAACAAATTATTATTTTTAATTTCTATTCTTTTGTTGCTTGCAGGCTGCCACTATAAAGAGGATGTTATTAATGCTATTTCCTTTAACCCGTCAGAATATCGAGTCATGATTCTCCCAGCAGAATCGGTTGAAGAAATTGATGATAAATATGTTGATGCTATAATTGATATAAAAGCAAAATATCCTACTGAGTTTTCAGATGCAAAAAAGGTTGAAATTGACCCTGCCGAAATGGATATTCCGTTAGAAAGCAATGATACTACTCTAATCATTCAAAAGAATGGACAGACAATTGCACAACTTTCTTCTAACATGACCAAAAATGAGATTATAGAGCAATTGGAATTTACTTTAGAAGATGGAACAAAAGCGCAAGCACCCGGTTAGCGTCATACGGACTTCGATACCATACTGTGGAATGGTTAGGCTTGTCGAACATTCTTACGAAGAAGATAAAGGAACATACCCCCGTGAGATGCCGACGTTAAGCTTTAGCTTGATTTTATTCGACCATACTTTTATATGGAGTCGATGCCCGATTTCACCACAAGGATATAAGTGCAACTAAGCCTCTGATAAAGTCAATCGGCAAGCTTTCTTTAGATTGCATGAGGTGAGGGAAGTCTCGCTAGTCTCTGGGCGCTGAAACTGAACGTGGATGTACCGATATCTAAGTTATCCACAACATTCAAATTTTATAATTTCCTAGACAAAGAAAAAGGATGCCTTTTAATTCAAGGCATCCTTTTTTTAATAACAATTATATCTTTCGCTATCTTAAAGCATATGGATCGGAGTTCCGAGCGCTACTTCTGCAGCTTCCATTGTAATTTCACCTAGTGTTGGATGAGCATGGATAGTTAGAGCGATGTCTTCAACAGTCATGCCAGCTTCAATAGCAAGCCCAATTTCTGAAATCATGTCACTTGCATTTGGTCCTGCAATTTGACCACCAATTACTAACCCATCTTCTTTACGGCTGATCAACTTCAGGAATCCGTCACTATTATTTAAGGATAATGCACGACCGTTTGCAGCAAATGGGAATTTCCCTACTTTTACATCATATCCAGCATCTTTAGCTTCTTTTTCTGTCATTCCAACAGTTGCAAGCTCTGGATCTGTAAATGCTACAGCTGGTACACCAAGATAATCGATTTCAGATTTTTCTCCAGCAATTACTTCAGCAGCAATTTTTCCTTCATAGGATGCTTTGTGAGCAAGTGGAGGACCAGCAACGATATCACCGATTGCAAATATATTGTCTACAGAAGTACGACATTGTTTGTCGATTTTAACAAGTCCTTTTTCGTCAAGTTCAATTCCAGCTTGTTCTAAGCCAATTTCACTTGTATTCGGACGACGGCCAACCGTTACAAGAACGTAATCTGCTTCAATTGTTTCTTCTTTTCCTTTAGCTTCATACGTAACTTTTACACCGTCAGCTGACTCCTCAACACCTTTAGCCATTGCTTCGGTAACGATTGTAGCACCCTTATTTTTCAAGCGCTTTTTAACAAGCTGTGTCATTTGTTTTTCAAACCCGCTTAGAATATCTTTCGCACCTTCAAGGAAAGTGACCTCAGTTCCGAAGTTTGCATATGCAGAGCCTAGCTCACTTCCAACATATCCAGCACCGATAACTATTAATTTTTTAGGAACTTCTTTCAAGTTTAGCGCTCCTGTAGAATCAAGTACACGGTTTGAAAACTTGAATGTTGGTATTTCAATTGGCGATGAACCAGTAGCTACAATACAATGCTTGAATTTATATGTTTGAGAAGATTTTTCGTCCATTACTTTTGCAGTATTTTTATCTACAAAGTATGCTTCTCCATTTACGATGTCTACTTTATTTCCTTTAAGAAGGCCTTCAACACCAGATGTTAATTTCTTAACAACACTGCCTTTCCATTCTTGAACTTTGGAAAAGTCAATGGTTACACCTTCTGTTTTAATTCCGATTTCTTCAGAGCCTTGAGCAGTTTCTGCTAAATGGCCTGCTTGAATCAATGCCTTTGAAGGGATACAGCCAACATTTAAACAAACCCCGCCCAAAGTACCTTTGTCAACAATCGTCACTTTTTGCCCTAATTGTGCAGCACGGATAGCAGCAACATAACCACCTGGTCCTGCCCCTACAACCAGTGTATCTACTTCTACTGGAAAATCTCCTACTACCATTACCTACGCCTCCATCATAATTAGTTGTGGATCATTTAGTAATCGTTTAATTTGGTTTAAAGCTAACTGTGCAGTAGCACCATCAACGATACGGTGATCAAAGCTTAGAGATAAAGCAAGAACTGGAGCTACGACAACTTCCCCATCACGAACAATTGGTTTTTCAGCAATACGGCCAATTCCAAGAATTACAGCTTCTGGGTAATTCAATACTGGAGTAAACCATTGTCCACCCGCTGAACCAATGTTTGAAATTGTGTTAGAAGCCCCTTTCATCTCATCTGGTTTTAGTTTACCATCACGAGCTTTTCCTGCCAATTCATTTATCTCCGCAGAAATTTCAAAAATGGACTTTTTATCAGCATCTTTTACAACTGGTACAAGCAGACCTCTGTCTGTATCAGCAGCAATACCGATATTATAATAATGTTTTTGAACAATCTCATCTGTTGCATCATCAATCCAAGAATTTAATATTGGGAATTTCTTAGATGCTGACACAAGCGCTTTTACGACATATGGTAAGTACGTTAATTTGATTTCTTGTTCTGCTGCAATTGCTTTAAATTTCTTACGGTGTGCAACAAGCTCTGTTACATCGATTTCATCCATTAACGTAACATGCGGCGCTTTCGATTTTGAGTTAACCATTGCATTTGCGATTGCTTTACGGATGTTTGTCATCTTCTCGCGAGTTTCTGGATAGCTTCCAGTTGGCACTGGAGCCGGTTTTGCATCTTGAGTCTCTGCCGCCTTTTCTGTTGCTTGTTCAGCTTGTGCTGCTGGCTTGTCCCCACTTAAGAAGCTATCAATATCAGCTTTCAGGATTCGGCCATTTTTACCAGTACCACTAACTTCTTCAATGGTTACATTATTTTCTCTAGCATACTTTCTTACAGACGGCATCGCAATAACACGTTTGCCTTCTGTTTCTTGAGCTTCTTGTTTAGATTCCTTCGGAGCCTCTTTTGCTGGCTCTTCTTTTGCTTGTGGTTCTGAAGCTTCTTCTGCGTCCTGTCCACTTTCGTCAGACTCGTAGCCTTCAGCGTCAATGGTAACAAATACATTTCCTACATTTGCTACCTCACCCTCTGCAACATGTATCTTTTTGATTGTTCCTTCTACTGGTGAAGGAATTTCAACAACAGCTTTATCATTTTGGACTTCGCATAGTACGTCGTCCTCTTTAATGTCATCGCCTTCGTTCACGAACCATTTTACGATTTCGCCTTCAGCAATACCTTCCCCAATATCTGGGAATTTAAATTCAAATGCCATACATCTTACCTCCTATCTCATATTTAGAAATTAATTACAGTGTTTACTTTTTCAATAATATCTTGGTGATTAGGTAGCCAAACTTCTTCTGCGTCAGAGAACGGATAAACAGTATCTGCTGCAGCCACGCGCAATACTGGTGCTTCAAGATGCAGAATTGCTCTTTCCTGGATTTCAGCAACAACATTTGCTGCTACACCTGCTTGACGCTGTGCTTCTTGCACAACAACAACACGGTTTGTTTTCTTCACAGATTCTAAAACCGTATCATAATCAATTGGTGATACCGTACGTAGATCGATTACTTCAGCACTAATTCCGTCTTTTTCAAGCTCTTCTGCTGCTTTTAGACATGCATGAACCATTGCACCGTAAGCAATTAATGTAACGTCATTTCCTTCTTTTTTCACATCTGCTTTTCCAATTTCTACTGTGTATTCCCCTTCAGGAACTTCACCACGGAAAGAACGATAAAGCTTCATATGCTCTAAGAAAATAACTGGATCATTATCGCGAATTGCCGAGATTAACAACCCTTTTGCTTCATATGGAGTTGATGGAATAACAACCTTAAGACCTGGTTGCTGTGCCATTAATCCTTCAAGTGAATCAGCGTGCATTTCAGGTGTGTGTACACCACCACCAAATGGAGCACGAACCGTAATTGGTGCTGTATGATGACCACCAGAACGGTAGCGCATACGAGCCATTTGACCACTAATGGAATCAATTACTTCATAAACGAAACCAAAGAATTGAATTTCCGGAACCGGACGGAAACCTTGTAATGCCAGCCCAATCGCTAGTCCGCCAATCCCTGATTCTGCTAGAGGGGTGTCGAATACACGGTCTTCACCGAACTCATCCTGCAAACCTTCTGTAGCGCGGAATACTCCACCGTTTTGACCAACATCTTCACCAAATACAAGCACATTTTCGTCATTTTTCAATTCTACGCGCATTGCATCTGTGATTGCTTGAATCATTGTCATTTGTGCCATGATTTACTTCGACTCCTTCTCTTTATAGATTTCCATTTGCTCCTGTAAATTAGCTGGAAGTTCTTCATACATATTAGCAATTAAATCTGTAACTTTTTGTTTTGGCTGTTCTTCTGCTTGTTTAATCGCTTTTTTAATATCTTCTTTTGCTTCTTCAATTACTTTATTTTCATCTTCTTCTGTCCAAAGCTTTTTGCTTTCAAGGTATTTACGGAAACGAACAAGCGGATCTCTCTTTTCCCATTCGTTATCCATGTCTTCTGTACGATAGCGAGTTGGATCGTCACCAGACATCGTATGCGGACCGAAACGGTACGTTAACGTTTCAATTAATGTAGGACCATCCCCATTGATAGCACGTTCGCGAGCTGCTTTTGTAGCTGCATATACTGCCAGCACATCCATACCATCAACTTGAATTCCTTCGATACCTGCTGCAACTGACTTTTGTGCTAATGTCTTCGCATTTGTTTGCTTTTCAACCGGCACAGAAATAGCAAAGCGGTTATTTTGCACAATAAAAATTGCCGGGGCTTTATATGCACCTGCAAAGTTAATTCCTTCGTAGAAGTCACCTTGTGATGTACCACCGTCACCTGTGTATGTGATCGCAACATTTTTCTTGCCGCGTTTTTTAATTCCTAAAGCAACACCAGCTGCTTGAACATATTGTGCACCAATAATAATCTGTGGGCTTAATGCGTGTAAATCATCAGGAAATTGATTTCCATGGAAATGCCCTTTTGAGAATAAGAAAGCTTGGTATAATGGCAGACCTTGCCAAATCAACTGTGGAACATCACGGTAACCTGGTAAAATGAAGTCATCTTTTTCCAAAGCAAATTGACTTCCCAGCTGTGAAGCTTCCTGACCTGCTGTAGGAGCATAGAATCCTAAACGACCTTGACGGTTTAAGGCAATTGAGCGCTGGTCAAGGATACGTGTATAAACCATGCGACGCATAAGTTCTTTCAATTCCTCATCCGATAGATCCGGCATACTATCTTTATTCACTATTTTCCCATCTTCATTAAGAATCTGGAACATTTCGAACTGACTTTCAACATTATCAAGTACATATTTCAAAATGGTTCACCTCTTCCTTTCCTTATACCCTTAATATTATTGTCTTTCCTAGCGTGCCCAGAATAAGGTAAATCTCTACAAAAAAATATATATTATTGATGTACCCTATCGTGGTGATAAATAATCATAACCCACAATAAATAATAACCTGTTACATAAATTATGTAAAGTTTATTGATACAATCTTGCTTGCAAATAAATCGTAACCCATTTTCCAGATTCGGTCAACAGGATTGCTTATACCATTCAAGCAAATGAAAGGATTTACATTTTAAACAGGAATCGTCAGCTGCTAATAAAATCAAACCGACGAACTGTTATAATATAGCTTTTGAACTGTACTACTAAACTGTACCTGTCTATCGCTTAATTGTGTTCACGCAGTACATATGAAACTAAGTCACGTTAATCGAAAAAGAGCGAACTTTGTAAACAAGCAAATCTGTATTCCCTCCAAAAACAGACCAAGAATATTATACACTCACCGACTTTCTATGATGTGTTTTGTAACAGTATAAATGTACAAGTGAAAGAAACTGAATATTGGTGTGTAGATTTTCTATAATACATCCGCGGGAAACAATCCCCGACTGGAATTACTGCACATAAAAACAGACCCACACAGCTTAATACGCCTGTTAGTGGGTCTGTTTTTTTATTCTTCATATGCAACTTCTATATCTGCCGCTTCATAGAACTCCTTTTTTAATTCATTGTACTCAACCGTATAATTGTTAAATTCCTCATTAAGCTGAAGCACTTGCTCATAACTTTCATTAATGGAATTAATTTGGTCTGTTAATCTCTCTTGTTCAAGATCTTCTAGCTGCAGTAATTCATATAATTCTTTTTCTAACTCTAATGATTCCGTATAAGCATTATTCAGTTTTTCGTAGGCGGAATAACGATTATTCATCACCTCATGCATAGACTCCGCAGTGTTCTTTAGCTCCTCGTTCTCTATGTCATCAAGCAATGCTTCAATCTCATTAAACTCTTCTTTTGATTTCTCAATACTTCCTTTCTCTAGTTCAATTTTTTCTGCACGTTGCTCAATTATTTTTAATGCTTGATTGGATAATTCCTTAATTGTTTTAATATCATCCATACCTAAGTCAATAATTTGATCATAAATATCCTGTTCTTCTAATTCTAATTTCGTAATCTCACTTTGCTTCTTTTCAAATTCTTCTTCTAGTGTAACTGCTTCTTCAAGATGATTATGTATTTTCTCTTCTGTTGATTGACTGTTACAGGCAGCTAATAACACCGCCAGGCTAATTGATAAGATAAGTAATAATTTCTTAAAATGCACGTTTTTTCCTCCTATGTTTTCTATTTACCGCAAGTATTTTTAAAGTATAACATAATCTAATTTCACATACAGTGAAGAGTACAATAATTAGATTAATAAATAAAGACTTGTCCCATTTCATAACCCATTCGGTCAGTTTATTTTTATGATTTATTTATAGAAGTTATGTTAAAATAATACAATGATATAGTATAAAAAATGAGATCAATAGTTTTATACCCTCTATTACATAGAATATAACCAGTTAGGAGTAATGTTTATGTTAACGATGAAAGATATTGTACGTGAAGGTCACCCTTCTCTGAAAACTGTTGCAGCTGAAGTAAATGTGCCGATCACAGATGAAGAAAAACAACTATTAAAGAATATGTTACAATTTTTAATCAATAGCCAGGATGAAGAAATTGCAAAAAAATATGATTTAAGAGCTGGCGTCGGCCTCGCCGCTCCCCAACTAGGTATCGAAAAACGCCTCGTTGCTATTCACTTTGAAGATTTCAATGGAAAATTGTATAGCTACGGCTTAGTAAACCCAAAAATTATTAGTCATTCTGTTGAACAATCCTATTTAGCTGGTGGAGAAGGATGCCTTTCTGTGGATCGGGCTGTTGAAGGCTATGTCCCAAGACATGCAAGAATCACAGTAAAAGCAACCGATACAGATGGAAAACCAGTAAAGCTGCGATTAAAAGGGTATCCTGCTGTTGTGTTTCAGCACGAAATTGACCACCTTAACGGAATTATGTTTTACGATCGCATTAATTCAAATAATCCATTTGCAATACCTGATAATTCCACAGCAATCGAATAATTACTAAAGGTGTCCGTTATTTCGCGGACACCTTTTTCATACAGATAGGTGAACATTACGTTACAGCCTTACCAATTTATAAGACTTATCTTCCTGCACTTTCCACCCAGGAGTTTTACTTTATTTCTAATGAGACAACATATCAAAATGTATAAGATTTCATTGCATGTAAAAGATAAAATTACAAATAGTAATTGCTGGACTTTATGATTATTTTTTTAAAAATGATGTATTTTTATTTAAATCTTCCTCATTTCGTACTATACTGTATATAAGAGGATTGGACGGTAGAATGTTTTATTGCTTTTCTAGATATCTGAAAGGAGACGTGTGTCCTCATGCTAAAGCGCCTAAAAGATAAACTGAAGAAGCGGTGGAGAGACTTTTTAGGCAAAGAAGGACGTGTACCTACGACTTTTAAATAAGACTACCAAGGATGCAACCAATCACACCAACGACTATTTAACGGGAAACTGGTATTGCGACGGAAACATGCCAGGCGAAAGTTTTTATGGAAAGGTAATAACATCCAATTTGAAATGGGTTATCGCCTATTACAGGCATAACTCACTTCGTTGAACAAAAATATATAGAAAAATGTTAGGAGAGATGAAATGATTTTTAAAGTTTTATATCAAGAGGATCAAAATGAAGTTCCTGTCCGCGAACGAACAATGAGCACATATGTTGAAGCGGATTCAATCAGAGAGGTAAGAAAGAAGTTAAGTGATCGGAAATATAACATCGAATATATCCAAGCATTAGATGAGGCACATCAAAATTACGAGAAAGAAACTGGAAAACTTCAGTTGGAGAACATGTAAGTTATGAAATTTGTAAAAAATGACCAAACAGCCGTTTTTGCTCTAGGTGGACTAGGTGAAATCGGAAAAAACACGTATGCAGTCCAATTCCAGGATGAAATCATTCTTATCGATGCTGGGATTAAATTCCCAGAGGATGAACTATTAGGAATCGACTATGTTATACCTGATTACACCTACCTCGTACAAAATCAGGATAAGATAAAAGGTTTATTCGTAACCCATGGTCACGAAGACCATATTGGCGGTATCCCTTTTCTCTTGCGTGAAGTTAATGTGCCTATTTATGCAGGACCACTTGCAATCGGATTAATTCGTAATAAATTGGATGAGCACGGCTTATTAAGAAGTGCTAAGTTAATTACAATACAAGAAGATGATGTTATTAAATTCCGTAAAACTTCCGTCAGCTTTTTCCGTACAACACACAGTATTCCTGATTCATATGGGATTGTCGTAAAAACACCACCAGGAAACATCGTTCATACTGGTGATTTTAAATTCGACTTTACTCCCGTTGGTGAACCAGCAAACCTTACAAAAATGGCTGAAATCGGCAAGGAAGGCGTACTCTGTCTTTTATCCGACAGCACAAACAGTGAGGTCCCGGGATTTACGATGTCAGAACGGGTTGTTGGTCAAAGCATTCACGATATCTTCAGTCGTGTTGATGGGAGACTGATTTTTGCTACATTCGCATCCAATATTTATCGTTTGCAGCAAGTAGTAGAAGCAGCAGTTCAGCACAACCGCAAAGTTGCAGTGTTTGGACGCAGCATGGAGTCCGCAATCAATATCGGTTTGGAACTAGGCTATATCCAAGCTCCTAAAGAGACATTTATTGATGGAAATCAAATTAACCGATTACCAGCAAATGAAGTAACTATTCTTTGTACAGGCTCTCAAGGCGAATCGATGGCAGCATTATCACGAATCGCTAATGGCACACATAGACAAATCCAAATTATACCTGGTGACACAGTTGTATTTTCTTCCTCACCAATCCCTGGAAACACCGTCAGTGTCAGCAAAACCATTAACAAACTATATCGTGCAGGTGCAGATGTTATCCATGGTAAACTAAGCAACATTCATACATCTGGGCACGGTAGTCAAGAAGAGCAAAAACTAATGCTTCGATTGATTAAACCAAAATTCTTCATGCCGATTCACGGTGAGTATCGCATGTTAAAAGAGCATATAAAACTAGCTGAATCTTGTGGTGTAAAGCCTGATCATTCATTTACAATGGATAATGGGGATGTACTTGCACTAAGTAAAGATCAAGCTTCCATTTCCGGCAAAATTCCTTCTGGTTCCATCTATGTTGATGGAAGTGGTATCGGTGATATTGGTAATATCGTATTGCGTGACCGCAGAATTCTTTCTGAAGAGGGGCTCGTAATTGTAGTTGTAAGCATCAATATGAAAGAATTCAAAATTGCCGCAGGTCCAGATATTATTTCTAGAGGCTTTGTATATATGAGAGAATCCGAAGACTTGATTAACGAAGCGCAAAAGCTTGTCTCATCTCATTTAAATAAAGTAATGGAAAGAAGAACAACACAGTGGTCTGAAATTAAAAATGAGATTACAGATACAATTGCTCCTTTCCTATATGAAAAGACAAAACGTCGCCCAATGATTTTACCTATTATTATGGAAGTTTAAAAAGAACAAAAGACATGGAAGAATGATTCTTCCATGTCTTTTGTTTAATCGTCAATAACTAAATGCCTTTCAAACCTCGAAATATCCTCGTCAGAACCGATCACGATCAGGATATCATCATTCGACAAGGCATCTTCAGCACTCGGGGAAACATTAATTGACTTCCCTCGCTTAATCGCTACAATATTGCATCCATATTTTGCTCGAATGTCTAATTCAATTAAGGACTTGCCGATCATTTTTTCCCCAGCTTTTACCTCTACAATACTATGTTCATCTGATAATTCAAGATAATCCAGTATATTGTGCGAGATAAGACTATGCGCTATTTTTCGTCCCATGTCACGCTCCGGATGCACAACATGATGGACACCAATTTTATCTAAAATCTTTTCATGATAATCATTTTTGGCTTTCACGGTTATTTTCTTGATTCCGAGGTCTACAAGAATAACAGCGGTCAAAATACTTGCTTGTATGTTCTCTCCAATTGCTACAATTACATGCTCAAAGTTTTGAATTCCAATATCCTTCAGCGTATCTTCATCTGTTGTATCAGCAATAACTGAATGATAAGCAATTTTTTTATATTCATTGACTCGGTTTTCATCACTATCAATTGCCAGAACTTGCTTTCCCTCTTTACAAAGTTCCCGGCAAATACTCCCGCCAAATCTCCCAAGTCCAATAACAGCATAGTCTTTCACCATTTCTAACCCTCCAAATACAGTGTTCTGTATCTAATATACGCCTGCAAAAGTTTAGGAGCAACTTTCAGCTTGAAAGTTGCTCCTAAAAAGTTAAATTGCATCCAGCATCGTGAATTGTGATTTAACAAGCTCATAATACTTCCCATGCTTATTCATTAATTCCTGGTGACTCCCCTTTTCCAGAATTCGTCCTTGCTCCAGCACGAAAATATTGTCAGCCTCTCGTATTGTTGATAAGCGGTGCGCAATAATGATGGATGTTCTTTCTTTTAGAAGCTTTCGTAATGCTTGTTGTTTTTACTTCAGATTCAGTATCAATACTAGCAGTTGCTTCATCTAGAATAATAATGGTTGGATCAGCAAGTAAGGCTCTTGCAAAGGAAAGCAGCTGCCTTTCCCCTGCAGAAAGTATGTTTCCTCGTTCCTCAACCTCCGTATGATAACCATCAGCGAGACGTTGTATAAACTCATCAGCACCAACAACTTTAGCTGCTTCGATAACATCTTTATCCGTTGCTTCCGGTCGCCCAAAACGTATATTTTCCATAATGGTTCCAGAAAAAATAAATGTATCCTGTAAGACCACACTAATTCTTTTCCTTAGGCTGTCAAGGTTTACTTCTCTCAAATCTAGACCATCAACTTTGACAGCACCTTTTGTAGGGTCATAAAACCGGCTAATTAAGTTTGCTATCGTTGATTTGCCACTTCCTGTATGACCGACCAGCGCAACTGTTTGACCTGCCTTCATCTCAAGTGAAATTTCATGCAGAGCTATTCGTTCCTCGTTGTAGGAAAAACCAACTCGATCAAATACAATATGACCTTTCATATCTTTTAGCACATGTGCATCTGGTTTCTCTTCTACGTTCGGCTGTTCATCTAAAAATTCAAAAATGCGCTCAGATGATGCCATCGCCATTAGTAATTGATTATACATTTGTCCTAGTCTTGATATAGGCTCCCAGAACATCCCAAGAAAAAACGCGAAAGAAACAAATGTACCAATCTCAATAGTTCCATTCAAAATTAAATATGAGCCAAATGCGATTAAAATAATCGTTCCGATTGCATCGCAAATTTCTACCAACGGACGGAACATTGCACTTTTTTTTGCTGCATCTTTAAAACTGTTAAAATAGCCTTTATTTACTCCACCAAAAAACTCTGCGTTTTCTTCTTCCTGGGAGAAGGATTGTGTAATTCGCATTCCCTGAAGTCCTTCATTTAAATGAGAATTCATGCGGGATTGATGCTTGCGCACATCTTGCCATGAACGACGAATCTTTCTGCGCAGTCTCGTTGAGATAAAGAACATTAATGGAATAACAATAATTACAGCAAGAGCAAGTGGCGGACTTAATACAAATAAAATTATAATGATTCCAACCAGCATGACAGCATCCATCAATAAATTAATGATTCCATTAGTAAATAATTCTTGTAAGGAGTTAATATCATTCAATATTCGCACTAATATGGAACCAGCCGATCGGCTATCAAAAAATCGATGTGATAATCGCTGAACATGAGAAAATAACGTATGTCTTAGGTCATAGATCACATTTTGACCAAGGATGTTCACCCATTTTATTCGCAATGTATTCGCTAAATAACTGATCATGTACATAACAGCTATACCAATAACAAGCTGGATCAGTAAAGGTATATTTTTTTCCCCAAGTGCGATATCAATAGCTACTTTCCCAATCAGTATAGGAACTGCAAGCCTGATTATCGTAGAAATGAGCATTGCAATGATTGCCGCTGGAAGATAGGTTTTTGAATATGGTTTGACAAATTTCAGCAATCTGCCCATCTGCTGCCAATTAAATTGCTTTTCGATCGTCTGATCAACTGTATAGTAAAATCGTTTTAAATGTCGACTTTCTCTGTTTGTTTGCGTATTTGTCATACATGTACCCCCTTGTTAATGAACGATATCCATAACCCCTTCCCTGTCTTGATATTGGATATTGTAAACACGTTCATATGGTCCATTGTTCTTTACTAGCACTTCATGTGTACCGCGTTCTACTATTTTGCCATCTTCCAAAACTAAAATTTCATCTGCATATTTCAGGGAAGAAATTCGGTGAGCAATTATAAATGTTGTTCGCCCTTTCATCACTTCTCGCAATGCTTTCTGAATTTTAAATTCCGTTTCCATGTCCACTGCTGATGTGGCGTCATCTAAAATAAGAATACTTGGATTGATACAAATCGCACGTGCAATGGCAATCCGCTGCTTTTGTCCTCCAGATAAACCCATACCTCGTTCACCAAGCATTGTTTCATACCCATTTGGCATTTCCATAATAAATTCATGCGCTTGCGCACGCTTTGCAGCATCAATTATTTGCTCCTCTTTTACATCAGGATTTCCATAAGCAATATTTTCTCGAATGGATGTAGAAAATAAAAACGGCTCCTGCAATACAAAACCAATATGCTTCCGGAGTGTTTTTAATTTATAACCTGCTACTGGTCTTCCATCAATCAGCACTCTGCCATGCTGCGGCTCATAAAATCGAGTGATCAGCTGGGTAATACTGGTTTTACCAGAACCTGTAGCACCAATTAATCCAATTACTTTTCCTGGTGGCGCATCAAAGCTGATATGAGATAAGGCAGCATCATCGCCTTCCATGTAATTTAATGTAACATCATGAAATGTAACATGACCTTTGATTGGCTGACTGACAGCATTTTCTTTTTCAACAATGTCTTCATCTGCGTCTAGAATCTCGATAAGCCTTTCCCCGGATGCCTTTGCTTGTGAAAACTGGTTCACAATAAAGCCCAGATTCATTAAAGGTCCAAGAATGTACCACACTAAACTAAAAAATGCAACAAGCTCTCCCAATCTTAAATTACCCTCAATCACTAAATACCCGCCATATGCAAGTAATGCTACAACACAAACATTACCGATGAACTCCATAAAGGGAAAATACTTTGCCCAAAGCAAAGAAGTTTTCAAATAATTTTGCCGGTAATTATCATTGTTCTCTGAAAATCTTCCAATCTCAAAATCTTCACGTGATAAGGATTTAACTGTATTCATTCCACTAATATTTTCCTGAACCCGGGTATTTAACCTGCCAAATGATTTACGAATTTCCCGAAATGCTGGATGTACACGCCTGTCAAACTTAAATACAACAATAGCAAGAAAAGGAATAGCAGCCATCGTCACGAGGGCGAGTGGAACAGAATAGTAAAACATAATGCTTAAACTAATAAAAATCAGCAGGACGACACGAATAAGCTCTGCAAATCCAACAGAAAGAAAGAAGCGAAACCCTTCTACATCGGCTGTTAACCTTGACATAATGTCACCGGTTTTAGCATTATCATAATATTTAAATGCTAAACGCTGGAGCTTGTCATATAACGCTTCTCTCAGCTTATAGACAGAGGTCATACCAAAAAGATCTCCTAAGTATTGAAAGAAAAAAGTAGAAATACCTTTTACTAGCATCAAGCCAAGAAAAGAAATACCAATCAATGGGATTAATTCGTATCTCGTCTGTACAACTACTTCATCAATAGTTATTTGTAAAATAATTGGATAAACGACGGTAATAGCTGTTACAAAAATCAAGAAAAATAAAGACAAAATAAAGTATCTCTTGTATGGCCAATAAAAGCGCTTTAACTTTTTGAATGTCTGCATAATATTTCCACTCCTCTCTAAGTTGTTTTACCGTATTTACTAATATAACGGATTCCGAAATAAATTGCCATACCTTTTGTTGAATATTTTTAAAATTTTTATTACCCATTCTATTCCAAAGAAAAAGCACACCCTGAGCGATTATCAAAGCGTGCTTCTCTCCTATTCAACTATTTTCTTTTAATATCCTATCTAATCTTCTACGTAAAAGATCCACTTTTCCTGTACCAGATTGTGAATGCCGTAATATCCCTTGTTTATCGAAAACATAGTAAGCTGGAACGTAACGAAAGTTAAATATATTCGATAGTGTTTCATCTAAATCAACATAGAGAGGCTCTGTAATTTTTTTCTCCAATGCCATCTTTCTTATTGCAGAAAGATCATTATCAGCTTCAGAGAGTGATGTATGAACGCTGATTACTTGCAGATCCTCCCGCAGTTCATCACGAAGTTGATTAATAAACGGCTGGGATTTTTTGCAAATATGACAACTTATTGACCAAAAATAAATCAATGTTGGAGTTTCGCCAATTAAGTCTTCCCTTCTTACCCCACTACTATTTATCCATATTCCATTCTCGTCTAAGTCGGGCATATGATCTCTTAATTTCAATCGTTTAACCTCCTCCCAATTGGAACCATTGAAATTTGTTTAAAAAACATTTCTAACACTTCCTAATTTATATATGATTAAACGAATTTGACTGTGCCTTTGATTTATGTAAAAAATAAGTAATCTAGCCAAGAAATAAAAGCGACAATTAAAATTACCGCCATTTGGTAAATTAATTGTCGCTTTTCATTGCTATGTTTATTTCTAGCTTAGCTTCTCATTGACTGTTTGACAAACATCTTCAGCAGTCTGACCTTGCGCATTGATGACCGGACCAGCTATGCTTGTCGTTTGCATACCCATGACATCTTTATCCTGCCCAGAAATAACACAGCAATCACAATGGGCTGCATCTTTTTCTGTGCGCAGGTCAATAATTTCATGTCCCATTTCCATCAATGCCGTTTTAATATCAGTTAAGTTCTCTTCTACAGCAATTCTTGCCATAAACAATCCCTCCTAAAGCATCCATTTTCACTTGTAGTATCTGCCATACTGGAAACAATATGCAGATTAATTGGAGAGTTTTTGAATCGTATGTACGACTGCTTTCACACCAACTTCCAATGCTGATTCATCTGGGTTAAGCTTCGCATGATGCAGTCCGTATGGAGAATTAACTCCAAGCCAGAACATAAAACCTGGTATTTCTTTTAACATATCCCCAAAATCCTCACCAGTCATAGCTTCAATAGCCTCATGATACGCAATACCTGCCTGGTGCATCGTTTCTTCAAATAAATCAACATACTGCTTGTAATTGTAGACTTGAAAATAGTTCGAGCCGTAATCAATCATTATTTCACATTCATGGCCAATTTCAAATCCCTGCTTCAGCTTCTCAAGTTTTTCTTTAATGCTAAGAAGCGTATTCGGGCTTAATGTTCGAATTGTCCCTTCAAGCCTTGCTGTTTCTGCCACTGCATTTTGAACAAATCCGCTTTCCATTTTTCCAACTGTTATTACAGCAGGTTCTAATGGATTTAATCTTCTTGAAATAACCTGCTGCATTTGAATAACAAAATTGCTGGCCGCTACGGCCATGTCTTTTGCCAGGTGCGGATAAGCAGCATGTCCGCCGAGCCCTTTAAAGTCAATAAATAACTCACTTGTATTTGCAAAGAGCAACCCTGCTTTACTCGACACCGTACCCACTGGAAGCTCTGGTGCAATGTGTAATGCAAAGATAACATCGGGCTTCCACTGTTGAAACTCTACAGATTGCAGCATCGGTAACGCTCCTCCAGGCCCCTCTTCTGCCGGTTGAAAAATAAACACCACGTCGTCGCTTATTTTTTGATCAATAATATGCTTCATTGCTCCAAGAGCAATAGTCATGTGAAAATCATGTCCGCAAGCATGCATTTTTCCTGCGTGAGCTGATTGAAATGCTAGTTCTGTGGACTCCGTAATTGGCAACCCATCCATATCACAGCGGAAACCAATCATTTTCTTAGGTGCACTACCGGCTACTTTAACGAGTATCCCTGTTTTCCACTTTTTAACTGATACTCGATCATTTCGAATTGCTTCAATTGTATTTAAAATAAATTGCTGTGTTTTAAATTCTTCAAAACCTAATTCTGGAATTTGATGCAGTTTTCTTCTGACCTCTTGTAATTTCTTTAACTCCATCACGATCGCCTTCTTAATTATTTAGTTGACGAAGCTCCTGTTTAATTTCCGTTTTTGACTTCGTCTGCTCATCAATCTCTTTTAACACTTTAGCTGGCGTACCACCAACAAGTGTATGTGGTGCGACATCTTTTGTTACAATAGCTCCCGCCGCAACAACAGCTCCTTTTCCAACGGTTATACCTTCTAAAACAACAGCATTAGCTCCGATTACTACATCGTCTTCAATGATAACCGGTTTAGCTGAAGGTGGCTCAATTACACCTGCAAGCACTGTACCAGCACCTATATGACAGTTTTTTCCTATTGTAGCTCGTCCACCAAGCACAACATTCATATCAATCATCGTACCGTCGCCAATAACAGCCCCGATATTAATGGAAGCTCCCATCATAATGACTACACCGTCACCAATTTTAACTTGATCCCGAATAATTGCACCGGGCTCAATCCGTGCATTAATCCCTTTAAGATCCAACAAGGGAATTGCGGAATTCCTGCGATCATTTTCAATAACATAATCTGAAATGGAGGATTTATTCTTTTCCAGGAACAACTGAATGCTGCTCCATTCTCCAAAGATAACTCCGGTATTGCTTTCTATAAATGTTTGAATCGAGCTATCTATATCAAGATCGTTTAAGTTCCCCTTAATATAAACTTTTACAGGCGTACTTTTCTTGCTTGTTGAGATAAAGCTGATTATTTCGTTTGCATCCATTATGTTCATGTTCTCTCCTCCTGATAAAAAAGCTATTTTTTACTTTAACAGAGTGATTTTACCATCGCAATAATTTTTATAAAAAAAACCTCAAAAGTTAGTATTTAAAGCTAACTTTTGAGGTGCAGTAAACGATAATTATTTTTTATATGAGTTTACATAAATATCTTTTTTCAGCTGTTTTAAAATAGCTCTCCTAGTTAAAATACCATCAAAATAACCTTCCTGGTCCACTAAGCATACAAAGGCATGATCAATTACTGCATTTAATCCATCCAGGAGTGTATGGTTCCTTGTCAAGGTTGGTATATCACTACTCATTACTTCTTTAACACGCATTTCAGAAAGCTTTTCAATTTCAAATCGTTCCATGCCTAAAATTTGATTTAAAATCGCTGTTTTTCCAATGATTCCTACAAATTTATACGATGCATCAAGCACTGGGACAGCAGAATAACCAGATTTCACCAGCACCAGCAATGCATGTTCCAATGGATTATTTAATTGCACATGGGCAACTTTCTCTGACGGAATTAATAAATCATCTACCGAGATATTAGCAAACTCCTTATCTTGAATAATACTCATTAAACATACGCCCCTTTATATATCTATTCGATTTATTCGTAAATTGATTTCGATTGATTCTATAATTTTTGACTCGCCACCACCTCTATATTAACATAACTAAAATTTGGATACATCTTATAACCAATTTCAGTTGCAAAAACGGCGCACTCATATAACAACATGAGCATATGTTCATATAATATAGAAGTAAATAGAGTGCAATCCCCAACTGATTAACGAGCAATCAATTGAAGAAGTAACAAACATTTAAAGTACTATCGACTCAACAAGGATTAAAGTCCTATACTTGCATTTTCAGAGGTATTGCTCAGTTAATGAAATAGCTAAAATATCAGAATGTAAAACACTCAATGGTTTAACATCAATTAAAATGTTTAAATCAAATGCATCTCGTAAAAACCTAAGGGATAAGACAATAAGCATGTCGTCTTTGTTTTTTTCTAGAGCAGACTATCGTTTATAAAATTGCGGAAAATTAACAAATAGCTTTTTCCTGCATACTGATGCTGCTGCACTTGCCTTTAGTTTACTTAGATTTATAATAGGCGAAATAAAACAACTATAACGCTTTGAAATAATTGCTGCATTTATTGGAGTGTGCGATAAATATATTTTTCATACGGCTCTTTTGCAGTGACTCAAGTTAAAACATGAATATTCGCAGTGCCATTGTTTCACATACTTTGTGATCTGCTCATTCCATCAGCGCACTTACTGCTGGATTACTGATAATTCTATCTGGATGCAATATTGCTGATCCACTTGCTAGCTTGCTTGCAGCTGTTTTATTTTAATTTCAGTATTCCGAGTAACGAAAGTCTCTTTACATATTCTAATAAGGGTAAACCAAAGAATATGGATGTTGAGTCATTGAAAAATTGTATGGTGGAATTAAATAGAAACAAGGATGCACATTATATTCGCGTTTGGTTCATTACATTTGAATTTCTATCCATGAGCTAAAATATCGTTGTCAGTAAAAATTTTAATCGTGATCAAAATCTGCAAACCGTTAACGAGCAAATTAAAAACTGTTTAATATTAAACATTGCACCATTCAAATCCTGGTAATTGGCTCCCATCCGCATAATAGTTGTGATTCTTGTTTTTGACTGTATAATTAGAAACAGATGGTTTATTACTATATATATGCCTAACCATAAAGGGGTAGCTAATGAAAATACACAAATTCAGTAAAAATGAAGAAATTGTCAATGCAATCACACACGGTATTGGTGCACTTTTAAGTATTGCAGGATTGATATTGTTATTGAAATATACAATACCTACTAAAAACCCCTGGCTTATCATATCAAGTATTGTTTTTAGCAGCACCATGCTTATCATGTATCTTTCCTCAACGATTGTTCACAGTTTACCTGAGGGAAAATGGAAAGACATCTTCCAAATTTTTGACCATTCGGCAATATACTTATTTATCGCAGGATCTTATACCCCATTCCTTCTCGTGCATTTGAGGAGTGATATCGGCTGGATTTTGTTTGGAATTATATGGAGTATTGCTATTCTTGGAATTGCTTTTAAAATACTTTTTGTTAAACGTTTTGTGATCCTATCAACAGTATTTTATATTCTGATGGGTTGGCTTATCGTATTAGTATGGGAGCCATTAACTGCTGTATTACATGAAACAGCAGCCATACTTCTGATGACAGGCGGACTCTTCTATACAGCCGGCACCCTCTTTTATGTCTGGCGAAGCTTTAAATATCACCATGCGGTATGGCATCTCTTTGTCTTAGCAGGATCCGCATTTCATTACGCTACTGTTTTTTATTACGTTATTTAAAATTTATCAACGCAACTATTCCCATTTTCATTTCAATAAAGTTTATATAAACTTCGAACTAACTGCCAAGGTATGAGTAAGCCCCGCCGTCCGGGATCGCTTCGGGCGGATGCTTTCCGTGGGCACGACTTCAGCCTCTCCGGAAGAAAACCACTTCCTGCGAGTCTTCAGACACGTGCTGTTCCCACAGGACAAGGAATGCTTCGTCAGCATTTACATCCTATTTTGAGGTGTCACCGCCCTCCGCTCACCCGGACTGGTTAAAATGAAAACTTTGTTTATGTTACTACTGTGGAATGTAGCAAAGCAAAATTAGCGGAGGAAACACACGCAGACTTCTGCGGGATACGTGACCAGAGTGAGACGCTGAAGAACGGAGTTCGAAGAGCGTCGGGTCACCCGCGAAAAGCGGAGTGTGTTTCCGGAGCGGGTATACGCACATACCGTAATTGCACTAATCCGGAGTTTCCTTCAAATAGTGCCAAAGGTTTCCGACAATTTTTGAGAAAAGATAAGCTAACAGCTATTCATTGTATCTGAAAATCAGTTAATACGTTTAATTTATTTTGAAAATTCTATATAATTTAATTATAGGTAAATCATTGAATAATGTCAATTAATTGAACGATTGATGTTAATAGTATTAAAGATTCTTTTATTTTTATCCTACCATGTATTCGTGCTATAATTTTACCATCTGTTTAATGATTCAGGAAAGGTATGACAAAGATGAATCGACGCTCTTTTATTAAAAGATCCATAGGAAGCATCCTTGCTTTCATCGGTCTTAGTGGTGGCACTTATTATTATTCTAAAGAAATTGAAACACATTTACTAAAAGTTACAGAAGAAACTATTTCTTCTTCTAAAATAGATTCGATTTTTAACGGTTTCAAAGTTATTCAATTTTCGGATACACATATCGGTTTTCATTATTCGTTAAATCAGCTAAAAGACCTTGCAAATCAAATAAATGCACTAAACCCCGACTTGATTGTTTTTACTGGCGACCTGGTTGATGAACCAAATAATTATCGCTGGGGACCTGAGCTAAACAACATCCTTCAATCCATGCAAGCAACCTACGGAAAGTATTGGATATATGGAAATCATGATCATGGCGGTTACGGAACGGATATTGTCTATGAAGTAATGGAACATGCAGATTTCCACCTGCTCCAAAACTCACATGCTATTATTACAAAGGATAACTCCCATTTCATACTGGCGGGTGTTGATGATGTCATGCTCGGAAAGCCAGATTTAAATAAGGCTTTAAATAATTCAGATCCTAATCTTTTCACATTACTGCTTGCACATGAACCGGATTATGCAGATACAGTCTCTGGTTTTCCTGTAGATGTCCAACTCTCTGGGCACAGTCACGGCGGCCAGGTGCGATTTCCATTTATCGGAGATTTGTATACTCCCTTACTTGCGGAAAAATATGTTCAAGGAAAATATTATTTGAACGAAAATAACCTTAAATTATTCGTAAACAGCGGGATTGGCACAACAAGGCTGCCATATCGTTTCCTTTGCAAGCCGGAATTACACGTTTATACACTGCAGCATGATTCAGAATAAAATGAAATAGATTACTTCTATTTCATCTATGCAGCAGGGTACTTCCTATTTAATCAAGATAAAAATTGTCATAAAGTATTCATTGGGATGTGCACCTAGTTAAAGTACTAATGTTATACTTACTTTAAGTATGTACAAGTAATTATCCAATAGAAGTCATCAATTATTTCATAGATTTGGAAAGGAGAATCTAATGAAGCATTTATTTATCCTAATAGGACTTAGTATCCTTTTATCAGCTTGTGGAGGATATGAAATTGAATCAAACATTTCTGAAAAAGTTGCAGACTTTAATTTTACAACACAAGACAATGAAAAATTAAGCCTTGACGACCTAAAGGGCGAATGGTGGATTGCTGACTTTATCTTTACAAATTGTACAACAGTATGCCTGCCAATGACTGCCAACATGGCTGCTTTGCAAACCAAACTGGAAGATGAGGGTATTGATGCGAAACTCGTATCATTTAGTGTTGACCCTGATTTTGATTCACCTGAAGTACTAAAGGCATATGGTAAGAGTTATCAGGCGGATTTCAGTAATTGGTACTTCCTTACAGGATATGATTTCAATACAATCAAAGACCTGTCCGTCAACTCTTTTCGAAATCTTGTAGAAGCTCCTCCTGAGGGTTCTGATCAAGTATATCACGGAACTCGTTTTTTCTTGGTAAGTCCTGAGGGTGAGGTAATTAAATATTATGGCGGCGTGGAATCAAGTGAAATAGATTTAATTGTTGAGGATTTAAAAAAGGTTCAATAATCAATATGGCCTAAACCTGAAAAGTGGAAATTAATTCTTCCACTTTTCAGGTTTTATTTTTCACTTGCAGTCCCTAAAGCTATACAACAATCTTTCTCGCTCGGATACAAATACAGGTATTTATTTGCCTCCGGACAAGCTTTAGGTTAGGATAGAATTAGAATTGAACGATAGAAAGGAGACAAATAATGAAGCAGGATATTCCACTGCAAGACTTGGCTCAAGCGCTTTTTACTATTAACCGCCATGCAAAAACAGCACCCGAGCCAAAACATTTATACCAAATTAAAAAAACGACTATTAATAAATTATTAGAAGAAAATCGAGCTGAAAAAGTAGGGTTGCATTTTTCAGATCATCCAAAGCGGAGTAACCAACACTCAACATTACTCGTGAAAGTGGATAATTATTTTTTCCATATACCTCCATCAAAGGAAGACTTCAAACAGCTGAAACATCTTGGTTCCCTTGATCAAAGTTATCGGAATCCCCAGTCAAAAATGTCATTGTCGCTGGCGAAACGAATTGTCTATCAATTTATTGATTGGAAACCAGAAAAAAAAGTACAGCAAAGGAAAAAAAGTTACACTTCATCCTACTATACTCCTTCCTCGCTCGGAAAAATGGAATGGCCTCCAACTAGATCACGTCATAATTCGTAACTCCACCGCCTAAATGTTTATCCCTTGTTAATTTAAGGGTATTGCACAATTAAAGGAGGAGTTTACCATGCAAGAGCTGCAGAATTTTGTATACGAATTGCAACGTTATGCCGATCAAACGCACACTCTGAAGGATACATTTGAACAACTATCTGAAACAGAAAAAGAGTTAGTAATGAATGTAGCCCCGCCAAGCTTAAAAGCACCTGACGAATATTTCCAACCCGTCTACGAATGGCTGGAAGCTATTCATCGATTGCGAGAATAAAATGATCCAAGCACATTGCATTTCTGCATGTGCTTTTTTCACGAAAAATATACTGCTAATGACTAATCTCTAGACCTTATAGTCCACTTCACTAATTGAATCCTTTTATTTTTGTCCATCTTACCTATCTATTTAAATTAATTTAGAATAAAACGTTTAATTAATATCGCTATTGATAAAAGAATTCCGAAAAAAGATATACTTTGAAGGGCGATTTTTGCCACTTCCATTCCATTTCCAATTATTAAACCTGTTCCAGAAACGATTGCTATAATGAGCAAGCTGCTGATACTATAAATAAGAAGTCTGTCAAATTTCATTTGAACAACCCACTTAATTATTGATTTCACACAAAAATAGAGAATCAAAATACTTAAAATACCACAAAATAAATAAACATAATACGCATCAATACCAATATTCCCAATATGGATAAACGTCATAAGTTCCATGTGCATCAATCTGTTCGCACCCTTTCTAAACTGTATATCTAACTATTTTTCCCAATGTTTTTAATCCATATACCATTATTTGGTTCGTTCTTTTGATATAATCATAATTAAATACAATGGGGTATGGGAGTGAATATTGATTGAACAAACCTATATTGCTTATTATTATTGGAGCTGCACTTTGGGGGACGATTGGCTGGTTTGTAAAGTATCTTTACACGTTTGGATTTACTCCAATGGAAGTTGTTACTTTACGAGTGTGGTCTTCAGCTATTATATTAATTACATACATGCTAATTCTTTCACCAAATACTTTTAGATTAAGGCATTATGGCGACATTAAGTATTTTATTGGAACTGGAGTATGCAGTATTATTTTTTTTAATTACTGCATGTTTACTGCCATTGAATTATCTACTATACCAATAGCTACTGCATTGTTATATACTGGTCCAGCTTTTGTAGCAATTATTTCTTTTTTCTTATTTAAAGAGCCTTTTACACGTATTAAATTAGTTGCCCTTTTTATGACCTTAATTGGAGCATGTTTAGTAGTTGGCTTATTGCCAGGCAATATAAAAAATCTTGACCTCGTTAGCATACTATTTGGTCTTGGCTCCGGATTGGGATATGCATTATACAGCATTTTCAGCAAATTTTCCTTGGAAAAGTATTCAAGTATACAAGTGTCAACATTTACATTTATTGTGGCCGGAGTCACACTTTTGCCCTTTTTTCCTTATCAAGAAAAATTTTCTTTACTTTTTAATGCATCAGCATTATTTTATGCAGTAGGACTTGGCCTTTTTCCTACTGCATTGGCATACATACTTTATACGTATGGATTACAATATACAGAAGCCTCTAAAGCTTCCATTTTATCAACCATTGAACCGGTGGTTGCAACGCTCATTGGTATATTTATCTTTATGGAGCCCTTTACATATTTACAAGCATTAGGAATGGGGTGTATTATTGGAGCTGTTCTTATCGTTCAGCTTTATGGAAGGAAAAAACAGGTCTATAAACAAAAGTGTAATTCGATTCTCTAACGGTTAGCAATTTATTAATTCCAAAATCTCTTAAACACACAAAAGCAGGAATGTTTTCACATTCCTGCTTTATGAATCCCCTTAACGATTCATTTCAAGATCTTTATTTCGGAGAGCTTTTACATTTGCTTCTTGCCTTTTCTCTAACCGCATCTCTATTTGTGTAATTCTCTCTTCGTCATTTAATAGATCTTGCTTATTTTGCTTAACTAGTTGTTCAAAATTTAATGCTCTGGGTCTCATCTGTTACACTCCTTATTATGTTCTAACTATATTATACCTCAAATTTATCGTTATAAATCTAAATTATTTGAACATTTTATTAAAAAATTGTCACACTTCTTCATAATTTTGTCATATTTTATTATTTTACAAGAAAAGGCGGTAATTATATGCAATCTTTAATCAATAACAATGTAAAAAATATCCAAATTTCAGGTATTCGACGATTCTTTCAAATGGTTGCTGATGAAAAAGATGTTGTCCAACTTACAATTGGTCAACCTGATTTCCAAACACCTGATTATGTAAAATCAGCAGCCTCCAATGCAATATTCCAAAATAAAACGACATATACACATAATGCCGGTATAATTGAATTAAGAAAAGCAATCGCAACATTCAATGAAAAGAATTATGGAATAAGCTTTGATCCAGCTTCAGAAATTATCGTCACTTCAGGAGCTTCCCAGGCAATTGACATCACATTCCGCACGATTCTTTCCCCTGGGGATGAGGTTATTTTGCCTGGACCAATCTATCCAGGTTATGAACCATTAATTACACTTTCTGGTGCCAAGACTGTTTACGCGGATACAACCAATACTAATTTCAAACTAACTAAAAAAGCATTAGCTGAACATATTACACCAAAAACTAGATGCATTGTACTGCCTTACCCTTCGAACCCTACCGGTGCATCTTTTACAAGAGCAGAATTACTTGAATTAATCGATGTGTTAAAGGATAAAGATATTTTCATTCTCGCAGATGAGATTTACAGTGAATTAATTTTTGACAGAGAGCATATTTCAATTGCTAGTTTTCCATCCGTAAAAAATAAAACAATCGTAATTAACGGTTTATCCAAATCACATTCTATGACAGGATTTCGTGTTGGATATGTGTTAGCGCCTGCCTGGATAAGTGAACATATTTTAAAAGTACATCAATATAATGTTTCATGTGCTTCTTCTATTAGTCAGTATGCAGCATTAGAAGCATTAACACATAATACAGACAGTGTTCAATTGATGCGGGAAGCTTACAAAAAGAGAAGAGACTATGTTTACGAACGATTACATCGAATGGGTTTGTCCGTCACTAATCCAGATGGAGCCTTTTATTTTTTCCCAAAATTTCCAATCAAGGAAATGAGCTCGCTTGAGCTCGGCTTAGCTCTCGTCCGAAAAGGTAAAGTGGCTTTAGTTCCTGGCGATAGTTTCTCTTCATTGGGAGAAGGATACATGCGACTATCCTATGCTTATCACCCAGATACCCTAACAGAGGGACTAAACCGAATAGAGTCCTTTTTACAACACGAACAATTAAAATAATATAGACTAGCTTTTTGTTGTTGGTTTTTCATGTTTTACTTTCTCATAAAGATTTAATAACCGATCAAGCTCTTGACTGATGTAGATAGACTCATTATCCGTAAACCCTTTCCTTAACGCTACGTCAGTCATCTTTTTACGCAAAAATTCAATACGACTAAGAATATTTTCTGTAGATTTCATTTAAAATAACATTCTCCAATCCTTAACTAAATCTAATTTACGATCAATTCCAGCAATAAAATATTTCATCAACTAAGCAGGCTCTTTTTCGTGAAAAACAAACGAATGTTCCTAGTATGTTTTAGTATACTATTTATAATCAAAGTTACCAAATAATTATATTAAAACTCCGTCTATTTTTCATCTTATATTATAAAATCCTTAGAAAGGTTAAAATTCGATTCCTTCTTAACTCTGTGGTACTATTAAATTGAAACTTGTACAGGAGGGGTGACTTCTATGTCAGAAGTCAAAAAGAAAAATGAATGGCTTGAATGGACAAAAGCTATCATTATAGCCATTTTAATCGCTCTTTTCCTTAGAACCTTCATCTTTGCAACCTCAATTGTAGAGGGAGAAAGTATGGATCCAACCTTAGAGGATGGAGAAAGAGTTATTTTTAACAAGCTGATCTATATTCTTGGTGAACCAGACCGTGGAGATGTTGTCATCATTCAAAGACCAACAAAAAACTATGTAAAAAGAGTAATTGGGTTACCTGGTGAAACCATTGAAATAAACGGAAGTGATTTGATTATAGATGGTAAAAAATATGTCCAAACCTTTTTAACAGATGATGCTTTATATAGAACCGGAAATATTGGACCGCTTACCATCCCACAGAACAGCTATTTTGTTATGGGTGATAATCGGGCAATTAGTAAGGATAGTCGCAATGGGCTCGGATTTATTCAAGCTGAGGAAATAATTGGGAGATCCGAAATAATTATCTATCCATTCAGTGAATGGGCATTAACAAAATAATACAATCATACGCATCCTTTTATAAAGGGGCAGCTTTCCGTGAGAAAGCTGCCCCTTCTCTTATTCCCATTTACTTTTCATTATCCAGCAAACAGTACCCGATGTTAAGCGCGAGAACCCCAAAACAAACTACACCAAATAAAATTTCCATCGATATGGCACCCCTTTCATTTTACCTAGCTGAGCTTTACAATATATTAAATATCTTAAACCTTTCTCTATCATACCAATATCGTCACCCTAAATAAAGCAAAATATGATAAAATCATAGAAGGAAATATCGAGCGATTTGATTCAATTTATGTAAATTGTAATTCCAATCAAAGTCAATGATCTATATGATAGTAAATCAGAATGCTTGCCATTTCCAAGTCAACATAAAACAACGTATATGTGCAGTCCAAACTGGAGGTGGCTTATTATGTTTCACTGTCCTAATTGTGGGACAACCGTTAAGGAAAAGGAGCAATATTGTATTAAATGCGGAAAACCATTACCAAAAGATATAGAAAGCAGGATTTTTAATAAACGGAAATTTAATAAATTCTGGCTCGTCCCGATAATTGCAGTACTATTGATTGCTTCGTTGGCAGGGGTATATCATTTAATTTTAAAAAGTCAGACTGCTGAAGCAAAAGAGTTCTACGCACAAGGCGAACAGCAATTTATAGAAGGAAACTACGAAAAAGCCCAAAAGCTTTTTACAAAATCAATTGATAGCCATCCTAATTTTAAACAAGCAAAAACAGCTCTTGCATTCTCTGATCTTGCTTTACAAATTGAGGATTCGTTAAGCAATGCGAAACAATTGCAGGAAGAAAGCAGTTTTCAGAAAGCTAGCTCCGTTGTTCATGATGCTTCTCAGTTATTAAATAATTATAAAGGAACAGCAGTTGACCAAATGATTAATCAAATAGAAACGGTACGCAATCATTTAAAAATTGCAGAGCTAACACACCACTTAGAACAAGATCCTGGAATTGATGATTTAAAGGTTATGCTTTGGGATGCAGAAGCTATAAACCAAAACGATGCAAGAGAGCTTACACAAACGATTCGCGACCAGATTATTGATTATTCCTTCACAAAAGCAAGTGAACAACTGAATCAAAAACAATTCAGTGATGCTCTCCTTTTAGTAAAAGACGGCTTAAAATATGCACCGGATTCAGAAAAACTTGATAGCCTGCAAATAACTATTGAGAAAGAAAAAGCAGCATTTGAAACAGCCATGGAGCAACGAATTGAGCAAGCAATGAACAGTGCAGCACAGGAAAATGAATTAAATGAAAACGATGCAATCGAACTCGCTGCTGCAAGTATAAAAAAAGACAAACAAGAAAATATCTTCGTTGAAGGTGAAGTAAAAAGTGTTGCTACTATTCCGGTACACTCCGTTGTAGTCGAATATACAATCTCTACAAAAAACGGCTCGGAAATTCTAACAAATGAAGTTGTTACATTCCCAGATGTTCTCTATCCCGGTGAAACGGGTAAATTCGAATTCACGCATTATGATTTAGATAAAAAACCGAGCAGTCTTGAAATAAAGGTAACTAAAATTACATGGTATACTGAATAATTCCATGTAAAATATATATGCAAAAAAAGAGGATGAAAAAAGTGAAGCAGCCTCTATAATTGTACCATTAACGAGGTGAACATCTATGCAAAGCAAGCGATATCTGCCTATTATTACATCCGTCATCGTTTTAATCATCGGTACGATTGTAATTAGCAATATCCATATTAACTGGAAATCCCAACAACCACTCATTAATAATCCAATGGTGAACAAAGTTACACATGATCAGGCATCAATCGATTTAAAGTCGATTATTCATGAAGCAGAAAAATCGGTTATTCAAATTGAAGGACAGAATGAGCAAAGCACATTTACTGGTTCTGGTTTTCTATATAATGAAAAAGGTGACATTATTACCAACGCACATGTTATTAAAGATTCGGACACAATCTTCGTTCGAACGGCCAACGCCCAAATTTATCCGGCAGCTGTAGTGGGTATTGGTGAAGAGATCGATGTAGCTGTGATTCGTGTTCCGCAGCTAGCTAGTAGAACTCCCCTCCCAATCTCATCTGAAAATCTGGCGGAAATTGGCGATGAAGTAATCGCTTTAGGGAGCCCGCATGGTTTTCAAAACACCGTAACACTTGGTATTATTTCTGGTGGTGACCGTAATTTTACCGTTGATGGCTATAATTATTCAAATATTTATCAAATATCAGCACAAATCTCTCAGGGGAATAGCGGTGGTCCTTTAATTAAGCGAGACACTGGTGAAATAATAGGTATTAATTCTGTCGGAACACAAGATGGTACAATTGGGTTCAGTATTCCAATTGTCGAGGTGCTGGATCAAATCACACAATGGTCCAATGAAGCTGAGAACGATCAACTTGAATTCTCAAGCATAACAGACCTCATTAGTTCTTCGGATTCCGATCAGGTTCTCGATGGAGCAGTATACTTAACAGAGTATTTTTTAGAAAACATATCAATTCGGGATTATGTTGGTGCATATACATTGCTTGGAAGCTCACTTCAAACGGAATCCACCTATCAGGAATTTCGCAATAAGTATATTAACACCATTTCACTTGATTTTTCTGAAGTGGAAAGCAAGATAATGGAGAACAATCGAATCAAAACAGTGGTTGATATAACTATGGAACGAAATGTTCCAAATAAGCATAAGACCAAAAAAGAAACGAAATCATATGAATTTATTATAGGCTATGAAAATGATCAGTTGAAAATTTTAAGTTATGGCGAACCATCTCAAGAGAGCAGCTAACCTAAACGATTATTTAAAAACTAGTGCAAACGTCTATACACAATATCCCTGATTGCATAAAGTAATACTGTACAATCGGGAGGTGAAAAAGCATGGGCTTTGGATATGGCGGATTCGACTGTGGAGGAGGCTACAACAATTACAGCTGCGGTGGTGGCTACGGAAGCAACTTCGCACTAATCGTTGTGCTTTTTATACTATTGATTATTGTAGGAGCTGCGTTTTACTGCTAATTAAAAAAATGGCTTGTGCTAGACAACGTGCAGCACAAGCCACTTTTATTTATGAAAAATTACATATATTAAATAACGGCTGCATCAATTATCCAATAATAACTCTTTCTTTCGGATAATTGTATTTTGCTTTCTTCTTCTTCTTTGTAAACATGAGCAGAAATGTGATAATCCCAACTCTCCCGATAAACATAAGTATCATGAGGATGATTTTACTAAAAGTACTTAATTCTCCTGTAATTCCGAGTGACAGCCCCACTGTTCCAAAGGCGGATGTTACCTCAAAAAGGATTTGATCCAGCGTAAATGGTTCAAAAATTGACATGAGCAATAGCGAACTAAAAACCAAAATAAATGCTACTAATGTAACTGTCACTGCTTTCGACATATCTCCATCATAAATTTCTCGATTGAATATACGAATACTTCTTCCGCCACGAATATAGGTAATGATATAAATTAATGCTAATGCAAATGTCGTTGTTCGAATCCCTCCACCTGCACTGCTCGGTGATGCCCCGATAAACATCAAAAATGAAAGAAATAAATGGTTTGACTCAGAAAGCAAGCTAACATCCATAGTTGACAGGCCGCCACTTCTAGTTGTTACTGACTGAAATAAGGCGTAGAAAAACGATTCATGCCATGATTTCCCAGCAAAGAAATGGTTTATGTCCAATAAAAAAATGCCTACTGTGCCTGCACCGATTAAAATAAAAAATGTGAACGTTGTTAGCTTAGTAAACAAACTGAACCGAAAGAAGTTCCGTCTTCCTTTTTTATAAAATAAGTATTCCTTTATTTCTATCCAAACTGGAAAACCAATCGCCCCCAGAATAATTAGCACCATATAGATAAATTGCACAAAATAGTCATGCTTGTACGGGATTACCGATTGTCCTGTAATGTCAAAACCCGCATTCGATATCGCACTGATTGTTCCAAAAAAGCCATGCAAGTACGCTTCACTAAATGTTGGAAAATAGCGCAAAAAATACGTCCCTAATATGAGAAAACCAATAAATTCAATAACAAGCAATACATAAATGATTTGCTTAATTAATCGAACCATTCCTTGAAAACTCGTTTGGTTCTGATCCGTCATAATTAAGCTTCTCTCTTTAAGACCAATTCGTTTTCCTAAAAGAAGCCAAATCAGTGTGCCTATTGACATAATCCCAACTGCGCCTAGCTGCATAATCATTGCAAGCACAATGATCCCAAACGTACTTAAAGTATCTACAATCGATATCGTGCTTAATCCAGTAACACTGATTGCACTTACTGCTGTAAATAATAAATCAATGAAGCCTATCTGCACTCCAACTTGATGTGTAATTGGTAATGATAATGTAAGTGTAGATAACAATACCGCAATAAAGTAAAACAATAATAACATTTGTACCGGCGATAAACGATTTAATATCCGATACTTCGAATAATGCATTTTCATAACATTGCTCCTAGCTGTGAAAAAATTGAATGAACTAACATTAAGCCAGTTCTTTAAATTTTACAAGTAATTCTCTTCCCTGATAGCCTTGCTCAATGAGGTCGGTTAGCAAGTCTTCAATTATATGTTTTCTGCGGTCAATAATTGTACCGAGAAACAATACATTAATATTGTCTCCGATCTCGTTTATTCCAAGTACAGTTGTAATAAACGTAGCAGGTTCATTGCTTTCTTTTGTAATCGTTGCCTGTACCATTATTTCTCCCTGCTCCCCATGAAGTTTATTAAAGTAATCGAGATATGACGTATCTGTATAGGCTTCAATCAACCATTGGCCTTTATCGTCTTCTCTGTTGATGATCAGACCATCAAGCAGGTTAATATTCGTTTGCTCAATTTCTTCATCGTCATGGTCAACAATTTCCAAACGTTTTAATTTAAATGTCTTCATTCTATTCCCCTTCTTCCTGCTTCATTTCATTAAATAGAGTGTACCAAAAATAAAAGGAAATTAGTATGTATCCGTGTATTTTTTCAAAAGTTTACCCACATCCTGCCAGGGGTACTTACATACCAACTGCAAAATCTTGCATTAAACCTAAATTATGAATAGATTACAAACAGAAACTACAATACTAAACATCTCCAAAAGATTTGAAAGAAACTCCGAACTAATGATTCTTTGCTTAATCGGAGCAATAGTTGCCGTCCGGGATCGCTCCGGGCGGATGCTTTCCGTGGGCACGGCTTCAGCCTCTCGGGAAGAAAATCACTTCCTGCGAGTCTTCAGACACGTGCTGTTCCCACAGGACAAGGAATGCTTCGTCAGCATTTACATCGCACGAAGAAAATTGGTTTTTATTTTCGAGGAGTCACCGCCCTTCACTCACCCGGACTGTTTAGAGCACCGATTTTGTTAGGTGTATTCTACTAATAGTAGTCAGTGAGCCAGTTCTAGCGGAGGAAACACACGAAGACTTCTGCGGGATACGTGGCCAGAGTGAGACTCTGAAGAACGGAGTTCGAAGAGCGTCGGGTCACCCGCGAAAAGCGAAGTGTGTTTCCGGAGCGGGGGTACGCACAATCTCTCAATGCATATTAATTAGAAATTTATAATAAAAATTAAGGAGTGTAGTTATGATTATGGCTTGGTTAGTTCTTATTTTAATTACTGCAGCCGTCTTAGTCTTTATTTTAGTTAACCGAAAAAAAGGCAAGGACCCAAACCATGATGCATCTGTTACAGTAGAAGAAAAAGCTGCGCTTAATACGGATTATTTAACACATGGTGTAAATAACAACAAAAATGACGGAGAGAAAATCTAACAGACATCCACTGGGTGTCTTTTTATTTATTCGAGCTAATAAAAACCGTTTCAATTATTGTATAATTAAAATACTCACCACCTGAGTTAAAAGGAGTTGATGCAGTTTATTATCCCGCAAAACCTCCCCCACTCCGCTGAATATATAATAAATTGGAGCGAGATGTATAATGAAATGGATTCCTTTACTAATATTATTATTGTTTTCAGGTTGTTCCAGCTCTGACACTGCTATCATTGAAAAGATTGATACAGTACCCGACGAAATAGAAAAAAATCCCATACTCGTTGAACAGCAAGAAGAAAAGAGCGAGGAATTTATTGAGTTTTCTCTTGAAGATGAACAAATTCTAATCAGCTTAAAAATGGTGCCTATTTTAAGTGAATATCTAAAAGGAGTCAGCAACCGTAAACAAGCCATTAATAAAATGCATTTACAAAGAATTTCTGCAGAATCCCATGCCATTTACCTACTTGAATTTTCCTGTGTTAAGGACTCATGCTCTTATTTACTTTTTTATCCAACGAATGAAAAATTAGCTTATCTCGTTGCAGATATTGTAAAGTTTAATGATTTTATTTTTTCACCAGACGAATCAAAAGTAGTACTCCATTTTAATCGATTCCATTCCATAGAAAGTAATTTAGATACAGTCGTTGCAGTTGATCTAGAAAGCTGGAAGCTACTTTCTTTGAATAATGAAACAGGTAATGATACTATTTTAAATTATAGATGGCCATTTCTTTCCATTGAATGGCTCGATAATGAGAACATCACAATAGCTACTCCAGACATTATTGAACCGACTCTCGAACTCCTGACAGCGTGGCATGAATTCGATGATCGTCTTACAATCGATACCATTTTCAGTTTAACTTCAGATTAATTAAATAAGGAGGCTTACATATGAACCAAACTGTTGAAACAATACTTAATCATCGTTCCATTCGAAAATTCAAAGATGAACCTGTTACAAAGGAGCAAATCCATACAATTATTAAAGCTGCGAGACAGGCTTCAACGTCAAGTAACGTGATGGCATATACTATTATTGGTATAACTGATACTTCGTTAAAAGAAGAGCTTTATAAGGTTTCTGGCCATTTACATGTAAAAAATAACGCTCATCTCTTTATTTTTTGTGGAGATTTGAATCGGATCAATCAACTGGCGGATGATACAGTATCTATTGAGGATAATTTAGAAAGCACGGAACAATTTATTGTCGCAACGATTGATGCCGCACTAGCAGCGCAAAATGCAACAATAGCTGCTGAATCGATGGGACTTGGAATCTGCTATATCGGCAGCCTGCGAAATGATATAAACCGTGTAAACGAACTTCTAGAATTGCCTCAGCATGTCCTTCCACTTTTTGGACTTGTTGTTGGGCACCCTGACCATCAACCAGATATTAAACCAAGACTCCCTTTAGAGGCTGTTTATCACGAAAATAAATACTTGCCATTTCAGGAGCAGCAAAAATTTATTGAGGCTTATGATAATGAGATAGAACAGTATTATCAAACCCGCTCCTCCAATACAAAAATAGATACATGGACTGATCAAATGATTCGCAAATTCAGTCAACCGACCAGAATGGATGTATCTCCTTTTGTGAAACAAAAAGGTTTGAATAAAAAATAAAATTTCTCTAAAAGTCCTCTAAAGTATGAAAAACGATGTATTCGGGTAGAATGCATCGTTTTTTAATCGAATTCCAATTGCTCGATATGATGAAAATTTGTTTGTATTCCATTCAGCCAAAACTTAGCGGAAATCTTCAAATTCTGATCTGAAGTTTCTGGATATTTGAGCAAAATTGTAGGTTGATGATAAATACTGCCTTGCTGAAGAGTCTTTGCTAACTTTTCTTCTGTAAAATCTTGTATCTTTTCATCGAAATAAGCAGAAACTAATGGTGTTTGATGTTCAAGTAAAATATCCTCCTTTCCTACATACTGAAGAGAACATTGCACTTGAATATTTTCCCTAACATCTTCCACCCTCATATGTAACAGCAGATTATCTTCAATCTTAATCGTGGAAGTTGATGTAACAACCTCCCCCTTCTCTTTCCCATCAATTATTATAAACATTAGTGCGGTAATACCTATTAATAAAATACTAATAAAGACAATAACCTTTTTTATTTCTGCCCCTCCTCCCTCAAAAGAACTCCCACTATATAGGACGAATGAACCGACTTAAATGTTTCAAAAATAGCATTATTTACTTATTTTAACTGTAAATGGAAATAAATACAAAGTATATTAACCCCCATTTTAATTCACCATAAATAGTGTAAGTATACTCGAGGAGGGATTTAGGTGACAGTAGCAAGTCAAGTAAAACAAACAATAGCTGGTTTACGAAGTGCACAAGCAAGCTTTGAACAATTTGCGCTTCAAACTGAAAATAAACAGGCAAAACAGGTCTATCAAAATGCAGCACAACAAACAATGAACATACTGCAAACCGTTGAACCAAGAATGACACAAATCGAGCAAGAAGAGCCGCAATATAAACAGTAATAAACACCTCATAATACTCGTATGATATGTATTTCCCGATATACAAGGGGTTGTCTTTTGACAGCCTCTTACATATCTCTAAAGAAAGTTGGGTGTGAATATGTATAAAAAAAGCTTTATTCTATACACTGGTCTCGTATTGTTACTTACAGCATGTGGGAATGACTTAACTGCGGAACCCACTAAAAACAATGAAACAACGATTGATTTGACGAAAATATCAACCGGAGCATTAACTGATCAACAACCATCCAATGAAGCAAAAGACCTCCTGAGCAAGCATGATGAAATTACAACAGTAAAAGCTGTAAATACGGACGAGGCCATGTTGATAGCTATTGAAATAGAACACATGAAACGCTTTGAATTGGCAAAAATAAAAAAACAATATCAGAAGGAAATGAAAAAACAATTTAAGAATTTGGATGTTGAATTTTCTACAGATAAAAAAATAATTATTGAGCTGGATAAACTGGAAAAACAAATACTTAATAATGAAATTTCCAGTAAAGAATTAAAAAAACGCTTAAAACAAATTGTTACATTGTCTAAAGAACAGACCTAATAGAAGGAGTGATAACCATGTCAGATGAGAAAAAGAAAAACCTTCCTCCAGAAGCACAGGAATATCAGGATTTTCAATCAAAAAGAGAAGTAAAAAGACCTATTTTTAAAAATTGCATTAAGGCTTTTCTCGTCGGCGGATTCATTTGTTTTATTGGGCAAATCATAACAACCTTTTATATCTATTTTTTCCATTTCACCGAAAAAACCGCTGGGAACCCAACAACTGCAACATTAATCTTTATCACAATGTTATTAACAGGTTTCGGATTTTATGACAGGATTGGTCAATTTTCTGGCGCAGGATCAGCAGTGCCAGTTACAGGGTTTGGAAATGCGGTTATCTCTTCTGCGATTGAATATCGAACAGAGGGCTTTATTTTAGGCGTCGGTTCAAACATGCTTAAATTAGCTGGACCAGTAATTGTTTATGGGGTGTTTGCCGCCTTTGTCATTGCCTTAATTAAGACAATACTCATACAGTGGGGTGGTTTTTAATGCTTACAGGACATCGAACTTGGATTTTCGAAAATAAGCCTGTAATCCTTACAGCTGGAACTGTCGGTGGACCTTTCGAAGCAAATGGCAACATTCCCGAATCATTTGATATTTTGCACGACGATATATGGCTCCAGCAAGATTCCTTTGAAAAAGCACAGCAAACAATGATGGAAGAAGCTTGTCAAATTGCTATTAAGAAAAGTCCTATCGATAAAGAACAGGTAGAATTTTTCATTAGTGGAGATTTAATCAATCAGATTACACCTACAAGTTTTGCTGCTAGCACTATGGGACTTCCTTATTTCGGATTGTTTAGTGCCTGTGCAACTTCTATGGAGAGTTTGGCATTATCTGCAGCAATTATAAATGGAAATGGTGCAAATTATATCTTAAGCGGCTCTTCCAGCCATAATGCTGCAGCTGAAAAGCAATTTCGCTACCCAACAGAATACGGAGGGCAAAAGCCACCGACAGCACAATGGACTGTGACAGGTGCTGGTTGTATCCTGCTTGCTAAAGAAGGTGTCGGCCCAATAGTCACTTCGGCAACAATTGGAAAAGTAGTGGATATGGGAATGACGGACCCTTTTAACATGGGAGGTGCAATGGCTGCAGCCGCTGCAGATACTATCGAAGTGCATTTAAAGGAACGAAATGTAGACCCATCTTTTTATGATTTAATTATTACAGGTGATCTTGGGCATGTAGGGAGAGAAGTATCACTTGATTACATGCATGGACGTAATATTCCAATAGAAGAAGATAAATACGTTGACTGCGGGTTAACCATTTATCGAGAAGGACAACCAGTTCTTGCTGGAGGCAGTGGTTCAGCCTGTTCAGCAGTCGTAACCTATGGCCACTTTTTAAAACAACTTATACAAGGTGAATTGAATCGTATTCTCGTTGTAGCCACTGGTTCCTTGCATTCTCCTTTAAGTGTGCAGCAAAGCGACCCGATTCCATGTATTGCACATGCAGTATCAATTGAAAGAAGTGAAATTTTATGATATTTTTCTGGGCATTTCTTATAGGTGGGTTAATATGTGTGATTGGACAAATTATGTTTGATGTTTTCAAACTATCACCTGCGCATACATTAACTATTCTTGTGGTTAGTGGGGCAATTCTGGATGGATTCGGATGGTATGAGCCATTAATTGACTTTGCCGGAGCTGGTGCGACTGTTCCAATTACAAGCTTTGGTAATTCACTTGTCCACGGTGCCATGCAGGAAGCAGAGCGCCACGGACTTATCGGTGTTGTGACGGGAATGTTCGAGGTAACAAGTGCTGGTATTTCAGCTGCAATCGTTTTCGGAGTGATTGGAGCTTTGATATTTAAACCAAAAGGATAAACGGAGTTGATCATATGACAGTCGGGTCACAGGTAAAAGGCTGCTATTCATCCATTAAAAGCATTGAATCCAGTCTTGAAATACTTGCAAACAAGGTTCAGGATGAGCAAGCTGAACAAACTTTTAAGATGGTAGAAAACATCATTTCCGAGATAAAAAGGGATTTGCATAATCAGGTTATTGAACTTTCAAAGCAGGAACCGCAGTATTGAGACTTGGCCATATACGCCATATAGAAGATTCCTGAACGAATACCTCCATTTCACAATATAATTCTTTATTTTAATATCTGTCATTTAGAAAGGGTGAAAACAAATGCCAGAATGGATTATTGTTATTTTAAGGTCTCTGACGTTAATTGCTTTGTTATTTTTTATGATTAAATGGTTAGGGACAAAACAACTATCTCAGTTAAATATCTTCGAAACCATTTCCGGCATTGTACTTGGTGGAATTGCTGCTATTCATACAATTGATCCAAACACGAATTTCGCACACGCTGCCATCGCAATGATTATCTGGTTTATCGTTCCATATGGTGTTGAGAAAATTTCGCTAAAAAGCAAATCTTTCCGAGATTTTACACAAGGAAAAAGCACCGTATTCATTCAAGATGGAAAAATCATGGAAGAAAATCTAAAAAAAGAAGGCTATTCTACAGATGATTTATTAGAAAAGCTTCGCGACAAAAATATATTTTTGGCATCGGATGTTGAATTCGCCGTATTAGAGCCCACTGGTTCTGTAAATGTATTACCAAAAAGAGAAAACCTTCCACTTACAGCAAAGGATCTCGGTATAACGCTCTCTCCAGCGAAAGAGCCCCAAACGGTTATCATGGATGGAAAAATGCTGCTTGAGCCATTAGCTAATTTATCACTTAATCCAAATTGGCTGGAAACAGAGCTGGATAAACTCAACGTTAGTATAGAAAATGTGTTTTTAGCCCAAGCAGATAATGACGGTCAGCTTTTCGTTGACTTATTTGATGATCAAATCGCAGTACCGGAACCAACTGAAAAACCGCTATTATTAGCCACCATGAAAAAATGTCAAGCAGATCTCGAACTTTTCACTCTGGCTACTGAGAATCATGAATCAAAGGAGCTCTACAGGCGAAATAGTGAAAAAATGCAACAAGCAATTGATCAAATTTCCCCTTATTTAGAATAAGTCTCTATTTTATTTAGACAATTTCGTGTACGATAGAAAGAGAAATCATCCAAAATCTACACGAAAAGGAATGAATGGTGTGAAAGAAAAAATTAAGGCATATCGCTTCCCTATTATTTTGTTATCCTCTATTATAGTCGGATCAATTATCGGAATAATTTTTGGTGAACAAGCCACATTGATCAAACCACTAGGGGATATCTTTATAAATCTACTATTTATGGTTGTTGTACCACTCGTTTTCTTTACGATTTCATCTGCAATCGCAAGCATGGATAGCATGAAGCGGCTTGGTAAAATTATGGGTTCAATGATGACAGTATTTATCCTTACAGGAATTATAGCCTCTTTTATTATGCTCGCAGCGACAGTTATTTTCCAACCTGGTTCAGGAGTGGATATACCACTGATTGAACCTGAAGAAGTAGAAGAAGTCAGTTTAGCTGATCAGTTGGTAGAAACATTTACCGTCCCCGACTTTGTGGAGTTATTTTCCCGGTCAAATATGCTTGCACTAATTATCTTCTCCGTTTTAATTGGAGTGGCTACTGGTTTAACTGGTGAACAAGGAAGACCATTCGCCAGATTTTTAACAAGCGGATCAGAAGTATTTATGAAAATCATTCAGCTTGTTATGTACTATGCACCAATCGGATTAGGGGCTTATTTTGCAGCACTAATTGGGGAATTTGGTACAGCCTTAATCGGAGATTATGCAAAAGCAATTATTATATACTACCCTGTTTCAGTTTTTTACTTTGCTATCGGTTTTACATTCTATGCATTTATTGCTGGTGGCAAAAAAGGAATTACCCGTTTTTGGAAAAATATTCTCGCACCAGCGGCAACTTCGCTCGGAACTGGAAGCAGTGTCGCAGCTATTCCAGCAAACCTTCAAGCAACTAAACAGATTGGAGTTCCAAAAGATATTCGAGAAACCGTAATCCCGCTTGGTGCCACTATACATATGGACGGTTCCTGCCTTTCTGCTATGTTAAAGATCGCATTTGTATTTGGCGTATTTAATATGGATTTCACGGGAATCGATACATTCCTGACTGCAATTGGCTTCTCCCTATTATCCGGGATCGTAATGAGCGGAATACCTGGTGGAGGTTTTATTGGGGAACTAATGATTGTTACATTATATGGCCTGCCAATCGAAGCTTTACCAATTATATCAGCAATTGGAGTGGTTGTTGATCCACCTGCAACAATGGTAAACTCCACAGGCGACGCTGTATCAAGTATGCTCGTTACAAGACAGGTTGAAGGACGGCATTGGATGGAAGCCACGGTAGATTAGCAAAACACGAGCGTTTGGAAAATCTCAAACGCTCGTGTTTCTGTATGTTTAGTTTTATAGAGGGATATCTCATGAAAAATCAGCAGTATTGCTTTTAAAATCGATCAGAGATAAGCATTAATCATTATTCAATATTTCTGACGCATAACAATCGCTCCATTTCGATTGACTTATAGTTGGAGAGCAATTTTTCCAAATTGTTTGCTCTCTTTTAAATAGTCAAAAGCAGCTTGTGCTTCATCAAGTGTAAATGTTCGGTCGACCACTGGATGCATTTGATAGTTTTCCATATGTTTCAGCGTAGCTTGTAACTCCTGCCTGCTCCCCATTGTTGATCCTAATAATTTATATTGACCATAGAAAAATGCACGTAAATTAAAATCAATACTATCATCTGTTGTAGCACCGAAAATCACAATTCGTCCGCCTTTTTTCAACACTTCTAAAGAACGATTAAATGTAGCTGCACCTACACTATCAATCACTAAATCAATCGTTTCATTTACTAATTCTTTTTCCCAATCACTATTTGTATCCAGTGCAATATCTGCTCCATGCTCTTTGGCTTTGTTTCGCTTATCCTCACTGCGAGAAGATACGATTACTCTTGCCCCTGCATTTTTAGCAAAAGCAATTAAATAAGTCGCTACACCACTGCCAGCGCCCGGAATAAATACCGTCTCACCCGCTTTAATTTTCCCTTGCGTAAATAATGCACGATAACCAGTTAATGCTGCAAGCGCGAATACACCCGCCTCTTCCCATGATAGATGACTTGGTTTCTTTTCCACCTGTTCTTCAGATAAGGCTATTTTCTCTGCAAACGTACCGTGATCAGGCATTCCCAATATATCAAAATCCTTTGGTGGCGCGTCACTATTATCATACCAGCGGAGTGACGGGTTAATAATAACTTCATCGCCGGCACGAACACGAGTAACAGCTTCTCCTACAGCCTCAATAACTCCAGCACCATCCGAACCAAGGATTAACGCATCTTTATCGTTTCCCATTCGATTCGGAATATATAGATCTCTACGATTCAACCCAGCCGTACGTAATGCAACAACTACCTCATGCGGGCCTGCAATAGGCTCGTTCATTTCTTTAACTTTCAGTTCCCCATGCTCCAGAACAAACGCTTTCATTCTCATCATCCTTTCTTAACAAAAAACTTATTTTCTCTAAGTTTAGTTTACTAGTTATATTCCAGGATGACAAAGAAATAGCATGTAAACAGATTCAGTACTTTATCGGTTTTACAATCCCCAATCCATTTTTAATATCTTTTTAAGTACGGTTAAATTCTCTAAACCAATCTTGTCTGCTATTTGCTTTTCTATGTTCGTCTTCAATGCTTCATTCTTTTCATAGCATTCTTCTCCAAGTAGTTGCGAAAACATCAGAAGCTGTTCATAATGACTAGTTTAAGATTAAGTCCCTCATATTGTATGAGGAAGTTTTTATGAGATTCTTTTGCATAACACGATTATTTCTCTCGGTAGCTTCTCACTGCTTTTACTTTCTTATCAACCGTGAGAGCACTTTTCTCAACAGTTTTCTACCCCCATTGATTTCTTATCTGCCGTGATAGATACTCTCTCGGCTGTGTTCCTCTCCATTTACTTCCTTATCTGCTGTGATAGGCTTTGATCGACATAACAGCTAAGCTCATCTAATTGCTGTTTGCTCGTTATATCTTCAGTAAATAAAGGGATATAAATAAGATCCTGTTTTTTGAATGTGTTTTTAATTGTATCCATATATTTTCTCTCTTGTTTCCTGCGTTTTTCAAAAAAGGCCCCGCCCGTATCCTTGGGCAACACTTTATTAATGAATAGCGTTTTTACATGTAAGTTATATCTTTCAAGGAGTTCTATTGCTTTTTTAGTTTCTAGAATGGGAAGGTTCTCTGGATTTAACACAAAAATAAAAGCTGTTTGTTCTTGATCAAGCAGTACCTTTCTCGCTTTAAAAAACCTCTCCTGACGCAACTTCAGCACTTTATATATTGGATCTTCTATTGGCTCACCATCATTTAACAATTGCGAATAATTTTCAGTCGTTTTCTTTCTCTTCTTTAGTAAGCCTTCTATCCAGATTCCCATAAGCTCAGGCAAAGTAAGCAGCCTAATAGTATGACCTGTTGGTGCTGTGTCAAATATGATTCGGTCAAAGTGTGCACTTTCCTCTAAAATAATGGTGATTAACTTATCAAATAATGCCGCTTCTTCTGCCCCTGGTGAAACTTTAGCAGTATCTAATTGCCGATTAACCTCTTCTATCATTGAAGGTTGTACAGTTCCCTTCAAATTTTCTTTGACGCTTTTCATATATTTTTCGGTCTCGATCGCTGGATCAATTTCCAGTGCAAATAATTTTTTTTCAATTTGCTTTGTTTTCCCACCAATTTGCTGGCTGAAAATATCTCCGACGTTATGTGCTGGATCCGTGGAAATAAGTAGTGTCCTATTACCAAGATTAGCAGATTTCCATGCAATTGCTGCAGCTGATGTAGATTTTCCAACACCGCCTTTTCCACCTACAAACAGTATTTTTTTATCAAATAATGACATCGCTTTTCTCCTCCTTTCCATTTAAGCCTAACAGCATCGAAAACCAGTCATTGGTGACTTTTCCATCCCCATACGCAAATGCCATTCATGATAATTTTCCATCATATAAGGATACAATTCTAACGTATAATAATAAACTGGATTTGGGATGCCAAGCATTTCAGAATATAGCAGTAATAAAAACATATCGTCTTCATTTCTCAGTTCGCGTGCAATCTCCTGTCGATGCGGCATGCTTAGTACCTCTTCATAAAACGTTATAAGTTGTTTTACTTTACCCAGCATTTAATCACCTGCCCAAATATTATGCAGAAAAGGGATCCAATTAAGATCCCTTCCTTATTTCATTCCCTTAATCATCTTTTATCGATTGATCAAACTTACCGGTTAATGCTTGAAAAGATGTTAACGCAATCCAGGCTGCAAAGACGAAAATAATCGCTCCTAATACAAATAACAATGTATTAGAATTGCTGCCAACCCATGACCATTCAAACAGTACTTGCTGAAATAGTGCGTAAAGTGTCATAAACATTAGAAATATCATCGGAATTAATGTATAAGCGTAATTTCTTCCAAGTCGTTTTAACCAAATTGAAATTAATAGCAAACTAATACCAGCCAATAGCTGGTTAGCTGTTCCAAATAACGGCCAAATCAAGTATCCGCCTGAACCAAATCCATTCGGTCCTTCTGGTATTAACACTAAAGCTGTACTTGATAACACTGCAACAGAAGTAGCAACATGTGGTTTTGTTAAGACATTAACCTTATACTCGGCACCAATTTCAGCAATAATGTAGCGCATTAAACGTACTGCTGTATCTAATGTAGTTGCAGCAAAGCTGACAACGATAATCGAAACAATTGTCGTTGAGATGTTAGCTGATATGCCTAACCCTCCAGCTAAAACTGCAGCTCCTTCAACAAAATTTCCTAATCCACCGGCATTTGCCTGATTAAAGCTTGCATAAGCAGCATTAAAATCAGCTGTACTAGCAAATAATGTTGCAACAGCAAGGATTGAAATTAATGCCAATATACCTTCTCCAACAGCTCCAAAGTATCCAACAAAACGAGCATCTGTTTCGTTATTTAATTGTTTCGAGGATGTGCCTGAGGATACGAGTCCATGAAAACCGGATATCGCTCCACACGCTATTGTAATAAATAATAATGGCAACCATGATATATCTGGTTTTGGATTTGTTAATGGTGCTGTAATTTGTGGATTGGTAAATAATAGACCGAGATATAAAATTCCAAGGCCAACAACTAACTGATGGGAGTTAATAAAATCTCTTGGCTGCAGTAACTTCCAAACCGGGAGTGTGGAAGCAATGTACACGTAAATCATTAATATAATGATCCAAATTAAGAAAGCAGTTGAAACGGTGCTTAGTCCGAATAATCCCGTGCCATCTTCTCCACCCATATATGCGACTAAATCAATTTGTAAAAAGGCAATATCTGCAGATAAAATAGCGGCAACATACATAATAACGAGTGCAATTAATGACGGTACCAGCATTTTGACATTCCGTTTATATACTGCATACCCAATCCAAATAGCTAGCGGAATTTGAATAAAAACTGGAAGAACACTTGATGGGTACGTAATAAACAGGTTTGCTATTACCCATGCAAACACAGCGTTAACCATTAATACAAGGGTTAAGATAATAAACAGAAATAAAATCTTTCCGCGTTTCCCAATTAACTTCTCTGCAATAGTGCCAACAGATTGCCCTTTATTTCGAACGGACAATGCTAACGTGCCAAAATCATGCACCCCTGCTGCAAATACAGTACCTAAGATTACCCATAAAAAAGCAGGCAACCAACCCCAATACAAAGCAATTGCAGGTCCTACAATTGGTGCAGCTCCAGCTACAGAGGTAAAATGATGTCCCCATAAGATAAACTTATTTGTTGGCACAAAATCGACACCATCTTTATACCGATGCGCTGGCGTTACATAGTTGGGATCCAGCCTAAAAATCTTTTCAGCAACAAATTTTGAATAATAGCGATAACCCAAAGCAAAAATGACTATACCAATAAGAGCAACTAGGATCGCATTCAAGTTACTTCTCCCCCCTCTTTTATTTGTTCTTACCCAGTACATGCTATGTATTTAAAATAAGTTATATTCATATCAAAATAATGCTGCACACAAAAAAAGAAAAGACCCTAATTGTCTTTTCTTTTAAATATCAATAAAGCTTGCCCTGCCTATACAGTATCGTCGATAATTTCATCACAGCATGACGATAGCAATGTTGCCTTAAAGTAAACTGATCCGAAAAATAGTTCGGATAAACGACTTGAAAGGTCACTGTCATTTTTTCATATAACTTAGTGTAAACCTCTTTCTCCGAATAAAATTGGGTTTCTCGGCCTTGCAGCCATTCAAAATAGGATACAATGGCCCCGCCTGCATTTGCTAAAATATCTGGTATAATAATAACTCCCTTGTTGTTCAGATAGCCGTCTGCTGCATTGTTGATTGGTGCATTTGCGGCCTCAACGATTATTTTAGCTTGTATCTGCTCCATATTTCCTTCGTGAATCTGGTCTGCTAAAGCCGCCAGAAAAAGCACATCTACGTCTAGTGTTAATAATTCATCACGGGAAAGAATATTAGCATTTATGCCTGCTGATTCTAATTCAGCAGTTGTTTTCGGCAAGTCTCCTTGGTTCTTCGTCGTGTATTTAATAAGTGTTGGAATATCAAGACCATCATTATTGAAGAGTGCCACATTGTGATCGCTTACAGATATGACTTTATTATTCAATAATTTGCATTGATGGGCTTCCAGTGCTGCAACAGATCCTACATTACCAAAACCTTGGATTGCTGCTCGCAATCGTTTATCTTTATGAAGCAGTAGATTCTTAGCAGCTGTGTTTTCCCGTTCTGTCAGCCATGCCTCCTTTTCTTCTAAGAAATCATGCAATAAATAACGGAATGAGTAGTAGACACCTTTTCCTGTTGCCTCTTTGCGTCCTAACGATCCACCATTGACAACACTTTTCCCCGTAAAACTGCCACGATAGCTTCCTCCAGGATGGATACTTTTGTATTCTCCCATCATCCAATCCATTTCACGTTCACTTGTCCCTACGTCCGGTGCCGGTATGTCTTTGTCTGGTCCTATAATATCGCTGAAATACTGAACGTATTTTCGTGATATTAGATTTAGCTCTCTTGGATGGTATTTTCTAGGATCAATTACGACACCACCTTTTCCTCCACCAAAAGGCACTTCATGCAGCGCATTCTTGAGTGTCATTAAAGTAGCAAGATTAACCACTTCATCCTCATGAACCGATTCATGAAATCGAATTCCGCCTTTATATGGTCCGAGAATATTATTATGCTGTACCCGAAAAGCAGGGATTCGAACTACCTCTTCATTTTCAAGTGTAACCCGAAGAAAGGATTTTGCAATATGGTTCGGAGTCGATAAAATTGATTTTAGCGCTCGGAAAACCTTTTCCCTGTCCTGATCTTGAATATCATTTAGAAACTCGGTTTCATCAGACAAGATATCCAAAGAGTTCCCAATCATTTCAACTGTATTAATTGGCATGACGATACCTCCTTCCTTTTTGTTTAATTTCCCCAATTTTTCTCTAGTGTAACAAATGATTGCTTCCTCCTCTACCAATAATATCCTTTTAAATTAAAATCACCTACAGCAAAAAAATTGCAAAAACGGTAGCGATCATTAAACCGCAGATTACGGGAATAAAGTTTTTCCTTACAAGTTCCATCACAGATACGCCGCAAAATCCCGCAATTGCAATTAAAGAAGACCATGCAACAATTGTTCCGCCCCCAGTCCAAATAGCCCCCATTTGACCGATTGCTGCAAGAGTCGATGCATCGATTGCATTGTTTTGTAAAGAAGCTGCCAATGCCCCAGTTAGTGGTAAACCAGAGAACCCTGAACCATCAAGACCTGTAATAATACCAATTATTAAAAGACTGAAAGCTGCAAGAAACGCACTTTGCGGGAGGTAATCTTGTACAGACTGGACAAGGTCAAATAATAGTGCTGGCGCATTCTCTTCAACTCCCAGGATACTTCCTGAGAATTCTGGGCTTCCCAGAAAGAAAAAGCCTGCAATTGGAATGACTGGACCCATTGCTTTAAACGCAAATACAAATCCATCTGTAATATGGTTACTGATGTAATCCAGTGCATGTTGTCTCCCATACGCAAATGTAATAGCCAACAATAAAACTGCAGCTACTCCCCCTATAAATGCAGCACCATCGCCACCTTCTAAACCACTCATTCTTCCAGAAAGAAGCTTTTCGTAAATCATGAAGCCTACAACACCTAATAATGTCAGCGGGACAATTACAGCAAAAGTTTTACTCCAAAATGTAACGTGTTTTGTTTTTGCCTTGTGATTAGACGTGGCAGTAGACTGTAATCCTTTTAAGTCTTTTTCAATTCGCGCATCGCCTTTTTTTCGGATACCTCTTCTTAACAATATATATGCAAGCAGAATGGCTACACTACCAGAAACAAGCGATAGAATCATCGCTTTATCAGCAACTTCATTAATATCGACACCAGCGGATGCTGCAGATAATCCCGGTGCTACTTGCACAATATAATCCGAGGAGAGTGCCATTCCTTGACCTGCAAGAGCTATCGCAACGGCGGATGTCATCGCCGGCAAGCCAGAACGAACAGCTGCTGGAACTAGCAATGCACAGATCAATGGAACTGCAGGGGTCGGCCAAAAGAACAACGAAATAACATAAGTGACACCTACGAGAACAAAAAAAGAAACATGACCATTTACCATCATTTTCTCAAACGGTTCAACCATCCTTCTGTCAGCTTCTAAATCTCGAAGTGCATGCAATAACGCAAGCATAAAGGTAATAATCAGAAAGATATTGAATAGTTCTTGTGCGGCTACTAAATTAGCTCTGAAAATTGTCGTCAGCCCATCCACAACACTGCCCGTGTAAAAACAGCCAATAATAAAGGTTCCTAATAGCGTAGGAAATACAACACCTTTTCTAAAAACCATTGTTAAAATAACAATGAGTGTAAATAAGCCATAAAGCAAATGGGAAAATGTTAAAACCATACGTATTCCTCCCTTTTGGATGTGCTATAGCCTATGCGTAAAAATTTCTGTATGCGACAATTTCGAGCACTGGATGTTTTATTATTTAAAGAACGGGAACATAAATAATAACTTTTTAAGGAGGTATGCAAACATGAAACCATATGTAAGAGAATATGTAGATGAAACCCAAATTAAACTTGATATTAACAAATTAAAGGCAAGAGGTATAACGAAAGAGGATATTTATATCCTTACACACGACGATGAAAGAACTGGTCGAATAGCTGACGGAGCTGACGCAAATACCATTGGAATGAAAGAAATGGATTTTTCAAGTGCTGTTGGAAATATGTTTAACAGTCAAGGTGATGAATTACGAAACAAGCTAAAAGAAATTGGTGTTTCTTCTGTAGAGGCAGAAAATTATGAAGAGGACTTAGATGACGGCAAAATTCTTCTTATCGTTACTAACCATGATTTGGTTGATCAAATGCTCGCTTAAAAAAGCCGAAACCTAATCTCCCTTAAAGACTTAGGCAAGAACTCCGGGCGGGATTATACCGCCCTTTCTTCTTTAGCCTGAAAGGGAGGTCTTTTAATGAAAAGGATGCTTATTATTTACAACTCCTTCTTATCTAATTTAGCAGCACAAGGATTACAAAATAGTTTTCCCCCTTTGTGTACACCATCAAAGAATCCATCTTTACAATAGACTTCCTCTTTGCATTTCACACATGTACCGATTAATTCACGCATTTCATCACCTCCTATATAAAAAATAACCCCTTCTAGAGGTTATTCTTCTGTGAGCGAATGTATAATATTTTATGCAGCGTTCATTAATGTTCGTGGCTGCTTATGGAACAAGAAAAATACAATTACAGAACTGAGAATAAATGAAGGAACCATGTATGATGCATTATAAATTAATGAATACAGCCAAGCTGGCTGGCCTTCAACTGCTGAGCCGAAGAAAACAATTCCCGCCACATAATGAGCTATGAAACGCAAGCCAGAGCCAACGAAAACACCAAAGGTGATATAGCTCAAATATGTTTTCGTTTCACCAGATTTAACCGCTCCCTGAATTTTCTTAGCAAAAACACCAGCAAAGCCGAGTACTGTAAATGCAATTGCATAATCAATAAATCCTTGCAGCGGTACTAAAACATAAGCCGTTCCAGTTGCCACTTGCAAAACTCCCCAAAGAAACCCAGAAAGCAGACCACCTTTAATCCCCCAGCGGAAGGCAACAATAAAAATGGGAATCATTGCAAATGAAACCGATCCGCCTTGCGCCCAAATTTTAAAAGATATTGGAAGAATGTCTAAAAGAAGTGCTAATGCAGTAAAAATCGCTACCTCTACTAAAAATAACGTACGTTTTGTATTCAATGTTAAAAACTCTCCCTTACTTTTTTAGACGCAAAAAAGTAATGCCAAGGGAAGCTTTCTGATGGTGACTGCAATAAGCAGTCTGCTTCGCTCACATTACTTTCTTTATTCCATCAAAAAGACTACCATCCCTACGTTAGAATTAACTAACAGGTTCAAAGGGTCTGAACTTAATTGTTCACTCTCAGCCAAAACGACTCCCCCTGTAGGCTTTTTCTATTTACTTTTTTGTCATCTGTATTGTACCTTATTTATTAGAATTTAACAAATAAATTATAGTATATTATAAGCTGAGAAATTCTTCTACATCTTCTACACATAATCCAATTGCATTCTCCCAAAAATCCGGCTTAGTCAAGTCAACATTCAGGTGTTTCTGTGCAAGCTCTTCTACTGTCATTCTGCCGGTATCTCTTAATAATGCAATATAATCTTCCTCAAAGCTGCCGCCCTTTTCCTTTGCATATGCATAAATACCCAGGCTGAATAAATAGCCGAATGTATATGGAAAATTATAGAACGGAACACCAGTTATATGAAAATGCAGCTTAGAGGACCAAAAGCTTGGATCATATTCTTCTAAACTATTACAATAAGCTTCCTTCTGTGCTTCAATCATTAATTCATTTAAGTGATGTGCGGACACCATTCCTTGTTTACGCGCTTCATAAAATCGTGTTTCAAATAAAAACCGAGCGTGTATATTCATAAAAAAGGCAACGCTACGCTGAATTTTATCCTCCAGCAGAGAGCGCTTTTCCTCCTTGCTTTGTGCACTTTTTACAGATGCATCTGCTACAATCATCTCCGCAAAGGTCGAAGCGGTCTCTGCCACGTTCATTGCGTAGCGTTGGTTTAAGCCGTTGACATCGTTCATCACATGCTGATGATAGGCGTGACCTAATTCATGGGCTAGTGTAGAAATATTTGAAGATGTACCAGAATATGTCATAAAAATACGTGTCTGCTCACTATCTGGGAAGCTCGTGCAAAATCCTCCAGGACGCTTACCCTGCCGATCTTCAGCTTCTATCCATCGTTTTTCAAATGCCATTTTTGCAAAATCTGCCATCTTTGGGCTGAACTTTTGAAATTGATCGACAATATAATTTGCACCTTCTGTATAGCTTGATGTTTTTACAGTTTTACTTAGCGGAGCACTAATATCGTAAATGCTTAATTTCTCTAAGCCAAGCAAATCTGCTTTTTTATTTAAATACGTTACAAAATGCTTTTTATTATTAATAATAGCAGTCCACATTGCATCCAGTGTTTCTTTTTTCATCCGGTTTATTGCTAATGGTTCCTTTAAAACATGTCTCCATCCACGGTGTTTATAAGTTTCCAAGCGGAAGCCGGCTAAATGATTTAAAGTTTGGCTAAATAAAGCTGCTTGTTCTTCCCAGGCATCACCCAGCCGCTTAAAAACATGTTTTCGCATTTCGCGGTCAGGATTCGTAAGTAAATTGGAAGCTTGACCCACAGAGTAATGTTTGTGTTCCCCATTCTCTTCAATCTTCACTGTCATATTACCTACGACCGCTCCGTACATTTGATTCCAGGCATGATAGCCATCTACTGCTAAATCGTTAATCAGTACCTCTTGCTCCTCAGACAGGTTTTCTTTTGCTGCTGCTCTATTTTCATTTAAGACGAAAGCAATATCCACCAATTCAGGCAACTGCAATAATGTTTTCCAATCTGAATCTGGAATAGCAATTAATTTTTGATCAAATTTCGTTGTAATAATTCCCATTTTTGCAGAAAGAGCACTTCGCTGGCCGACTAATATGTCCGCTTTTTCATCTTTTACGTTTTGTGCACTGAGACAGCTTACAAAAGCAGAAGCCTCACGCAGTTTTTTGCTTGTCTTTTCTAATTTATGTACGATTTGCAGGAATTCGGATATATATCCTGATTCTTGTGGAATAAATTGTTCCACTCTTTCTGAAAGATCTGCCAATGCTTCCTTTATATGATTAACATAAGCTTGAAATTGCTCTGATTCGCTTCCTCCCGGAAATAGCGTATCCAAATCCCATCTTGGATTTAAAGTCAATTGCATAATATCTCCCCTTGTTTGATAAATTATCTTTTACCTATCTTCCTATTATAACGAAATTTCTGATGATAATCACGAAATTGGGTAATTTTAGATGCACGTATTGAAACAAAGATATGAAACGATCCTTTAAATGCGTTTCAGCAGCTTCACATCCGGGAAGATTATTTATAGGAAATGTAAATTTAGTTTTAATTAATTTATTTTTAATTAAATGCAGTTGACAATAGCTTATTATGATTATATACTAAGTAACAGAAAGTAATTATAATAAATGGAGGTAATCAGACATGACAAAAACAGTTTGGACGGTTGACCAAGTCCACAGTGAAATTGGTTTTTCTGTAAAGCATATGATGATTTCTAAAGCGAAAGGAACATTTGATAAATTTGATGCAGTAATTGAAGCTGATGTTGAGGACTTGACAGATGCAAAGATTGAAATGACAATTGATGTAAATAGTATCAATACACGAAATGAAGACCGTGATAATCATTTACGTTCAGCAGACTTCTTTGATGCTGAGAATCATCCCAATATGACTTTTGTTGCGACAGATATTAAGAAGACTTCCTCTAATCAATATGATGTAGTTGGTGATCTAACAATTCGCGGAACGACAAAACCTGCTACACTTGACGTAACATTTGAAGGACAAAGTAAAGACCCAATGGGTGGAGCAACTGTAGCTGGATTCAGTGGCACAACAACAATTAACCGAAAAGAATTCGGTCTTACTTGGAATGCAGCAGTTGAAACTGGTGGCGTACTAGTTGGGGAAGATGTTAAAATTAACTTCGAGCTTGAACTTCACAAACAAGGTTAATTTAAAAGCACAAGTAACGTATTCGTTATTTGTGCTTTTTTCAATTTATTGCTTAATAATACCCTCTAACGGTAAAATGTATTATTCTGCATCTCCATTAAAATATTCCACCGTATCCGAAGAATAAATAGAGACAATCATTTTTCCATTACGTGAACTGGCCCGTATTAAAATTGGTTCATTGTATAGATTTTTAAACACGAAATCCGGACCCCACCAGCTAACAGTTGCATCTCTTCCCAGTGGTACATATGGAACCCGCCGGCTATGTGCATACCTTTCCATGATTTGAATTCCTTTAAGATCAACCGCATTAAAGAGCGTTGACGATACTTGACAAATTCCGCCGCCAATATCCTCTGCTAGCTCCCCTTTTACAATCACCGGTGCCTTTTTATAGCCCCTTTCAACTGTTCTTTCTCCAACTACTTGATTAAACGAGAAAGTTTCTCTTGGAAAGACGACTGTATTATTAATTGCTTCAGCCGCAAGAGCAATATTATCGGAACGCTCGGCATTGCGCTGATTATAATACGTCGAATAACTTCCAAGTGCTTTTGTGCTAATTTCTTTGAGTAAACCTGTATCTACCTTAGGATAAGTTCGATATACGGGTACAAGAAGTTTTCCATCTTTCTCACTATAATATAATTCCCTAAATAAATATTCGAATTTATTCCTGTCTAAAGTGGCTCCAGGATTTTCTGCAATGATTCTTCCGTCCTTTCCAAAAAAGGCATTCTGGGGCTCTTGATATACTTCCACTTCCAAACTGTCCATAAGCTTGTTCAATTTAGTATCGTCGATAAAAGAAGCATCAATAATATCTAAACCATACTGTTCGATTTCAACTTTTTTCAAGGTGATCTCCTTGTTCTTAATCTGAATTGGGCTGGCTTGGACATGAAGTGGAGCTCCAATCAGTAGCAAAACAAATAAGAAAACGCGCAATACAACACCTCCCACTATTAGTATGAATCAAACAAATGAATTCATTCTTGCGGGGATATTGAATTTTCGCGATGAAAAATTCATAAATCATCATAATTGAAAGAAACTCCGAACCAGTGTCAATTATGGATTAAGCGTATACCCGCTCCGGAAATACACTTCGCGTACCTTAGGAGGGCTGGTGAACCTCCTTGTGCTAGCGCACTGCGTAGTCTCACCGATGCCCTTCCTCCCGCAGGAGTCTACGTATATTTCCTGCGCTAGTATTGGTTCACTATAAATAACATGGTTTAAAAAATAGAAACAGTACTGTATTCTAACCAGTCCGGGTGAGCGTAGGGCGGTAACTCCTCGAAAATAAAAGCCAATTTTCTTCGTGCGATGTAAATGCTGACGAAGCATTCCTTGTCCTGTGGGAACAGCACGTGTCTGAAGACTCACAGGAAGTGGTTTTCTTCCGGAGAGGCTGAAGCCAGCATCCGCCCGAAGCGATCCCGGACGGCGGGGCTTACTCAAACCTTGGCAGTTAGTTTGAAGTTTATATATATTGTATAGTTTCAAAACATATAAAAAAGACCATCCAAAAAATGTTTGAATGGTCTTTTTAGCTTATCTAAAGTCTCGATTATCTTCTAAATAATCACTCGCAATTCGATATCCGACAATGGATAGCAATACAAGCAATAACCCGCATAATGGCTTTTTCATTGAAACTACCTCCCAGATATAGTGCTTATTTTGATAAAATTGCTTAGAATAGACGGAATTTACCTTTTTTAAGTACTGTCTTAGCTCCACCCACCATGAATAGTGAACGATCATCAACAACCTTTTTCATTGCTGCTGCTGCTTTACCTCTTAACTTCGTACCATCAAGAACATTTCCTATTCCATCACTTAGACCTAATGATGCAACCGTACCTTTATTAGAGAATACGAAATCTTTTAAAGGCTCATTGCGTAATAATGCAATAATATTATCAGCAGCTGCTGCCCCTTCTTGTGTAGCTAATTGACCTGTTGGCGGGTATGGTCTGCCAGATTCCTTATCCATTGTCCATGAGCAGTCACCAAGAATAAAGATATCCTCAACACCCGGAACTCTTAAATCAGCATCTACGTTTACTTTACCTTTAAACACTTCAAAGCCTGATTTTGCGAGTACAGGGTTTCCAGTAACTCCTCCTGTCCACACAACAGTACCAGCTTTAATTAATTCTTTATCATCACCAACGATGAATCCTTCTTCTGTACATTCTTTAATTGGAGCACCAATTCTAAATTCTACGCCACGATCTTCAAGCGACTTTTTCGCATATGTAACAAGATCTTCGTCAAATACAGGAAGAATAGATGGAGCAGCCTCCACATTGATAATGCGAGCTTTACTGCGATCAATATCGTATTTTTTGCATAGCTGTGGTACTTTTTCAGCTAATTCACCAACGAATTCAATTCCAGTGAAGCCACCACCGCCAACTAGGATTGTCAGGCTATCCTCGCTAGCATTTTCTTCTGTTGCATATTTAGCAAATTGATATTCAATATGCTCTGCAATTAAACGACTTGAATCAATATCTTCAATTGCAAATGCATGTTCTTCCATTCCTGGAATACCAAATGTATTTGAAACAAATCCTAATGCTACAATCAGGTAGTCATAGGATACTTCACTGTTTTCCAATACTACACGCTTTTCGTCTTTCTTTACTTCCTGTACAGTATCGTAAATTAAACGAACCTTTTTCGGGTTTACAACATCAGTCAGCATAAAGCGTGCTTGGTTTGGATTGATTGTTCCAGCAGCAACTTCATGAAGCCATGTACTTTCATAATGGTAATTATGTTTGTTAATTAATACAATCTCCGCTTCTTCTGCGGCTAGTTTTTGGGATAGACGTCTTGTTGCAACGAGGCCTGCGTATCCAGCTCCAAGTACAACTATTTTTGGTTTACTCATTCATCTTTTCCACCCTTCTACTTTCCTTAAAATTATTCATAAAACACAAGCGGCACAAGCGCTTCCAATCATTTAACATTAATAAATTTCCCGACGCTTAAAGCCATGCATAACTTGTCTCATACATTGCTATAATACCAAATTTCTTTTAAATAGGCTAATATTCCTTAACTTTTTCTTAAAAATTCTCTTTTTATCCTTAATTACACCGGCCTAACCGTTATTTCATTTACATTTACATAATCTGGTTGTGTTAAGGCATAGCTAACTGCCCTTGCTATATCTTCTGTCTGGAGTGGCTTTCGATCATTTGGCAGGCGTTCATGATTTCTTTCCGTAACAACCATACCCGGTGAAATATTTGTTACTCGAACTCCTGTCCTTGCTAATTCTTTTTCTAATCCCACTGAAATTGCACGAACAGCAAATTTAGTAGCACTATAAACTGTAGTTGATTTTGTTACCTCTTGACCAGAAACAGAAGAAATATTAATGATATGGCCCGAAGACCTTTCAAGCATCCCTGGCAAAACAGCATGAATCCCATATAGCACACCTTTAATGTTAGCATCAATCATCTGATCCCATGCTTGAACATTTTCATTTCTTACTATCCCGTCTCCAACCAAGCCGGCATTATTTACATATACATCAATATTCCCGAAAGCCTCCGTTGCTTGATTTACCATAGAGTTGACACTTTCCTGCTGTGAAACATCTGTGGGGATAGCTAATGCTTGGCCATTCCCCAAACTGTTTATCTCTTTTACGACTTCCTCGAGCTTGTCCTTTCTCCTTGCTGCTAGAACAACATTTACACCATCCTTAGCTAACTGCTTTGCAATGGCAACTCCAATTCCACTGCTCGCACCTGTTACAACCGCTGTTTTCCCTTCTAAATTCCGCATTTAATATTCCTCCTTGTAAAAGGTTATTTTATTCTTTTAATACCTCTTTAATTTCTTTTGTTGAATCTGGCGTTGGTTCCGGTTCCTTAACTGGCTGATTTGCATCTTCTTCTGGGACTATCGGTTCTTTTTCCTTTGAAGTATCTACTTCCTTTTCATCGTCGGATTCTGCCCGGGGACTTTCCGGCTGTTCCTCTTTTTCAGGTGGATTGACTGGCTGTTCTGCTCCATCTTTTATTTCTTTGTCATCATCCTCTTCTTTCTTATTTTCATGATTCCCCTTAGCATTATTAACTGTTTTCCCGTTATCTGACTTTTGAATCGGTTCTTCATTTGTTTTCTTTTCTACTTTATATTTTTTTTCAGCTGTTTGATCTGTCGTGCCATTATTTGTATAAGAAGCTGATGGGCTTGACCGATCTATTATTATCGACGTTTCTTCTTCCTCTTCCTCTAGCAGATCTTCTTCAATTTTTTCTGTATCAGCTGCTTCAGCCATTTGCTGCTTATTTTTCATCGTTAATGCAATTTTTTCAAGGGATTGTGAACCAGCATTATTTTTTATAAATACTGCGGCTGTGTGGACACTAACTTTTGCGTCTGGCTCAACAAGCTTTATCGTTTCCTTTTCCGCAATCACGTCTGTTTGTTCGACACCTTTCTCCTCTGCTTTCCCATATTCATCCTTTGTAGCTTCGATTCGGTTAATTCCGATTATAACTACAAAAATAAACGCAATTAACGTAAGAACGTTAATAACGATAAGTTTTTTACTTCGCAAATTCACTCCACTCCTATAATATTTGCCTATATTTATCAAAATCTATCTCTTTTCTTCCATTGTAAGCTTTATCTCGGTTAATTTCCAAACTTTTTAACTACGAATTATTATAGCTGGACATATCGAATTTAAAATGGCAAACAATCCTTTTTTCCCCAAACAAAAAAGCTGTTCTTATCAGGCAGTACACCTGATAAGAACAGCTAAACTAATAGACTAATTTCTATTGTGATTGTTTTTTCGTATCGGAGAATAACTTCCCTCTTTCCAACCATTTTTGTTTGGCTGCTTTCCTTCTCTTCACTTCTGCTTTCACAAGTTTTGGGAAGCCATTTTCAGCAAAGTCCTGAACACTGTCCCAGTCTCGGAAAAATAGAACCTTCATGTCCTTTGAACCATCCGTATTTCGTCGTTTGTTTAGACATACACCAAAAATCCGGTTCGATTTTTCAAGCATCTGATTAAATAAAAGGGGATGTTTTTCCTGATTTTTGTACAGCTTATCAACCATTCCCATAAAATGTGAATCATAACTATGGAAAGAAGTGTCAGCAGAAATGCTTTTACTGCTGCGATATACTTTACGGTTGCTCGCATTCACCCATATTAATGTACCATAACCCAGGTTCTCCTTTGTACTTACGATAACTTTTTTCATGTTCGTCATCCTGTCTCGAGGAAAATTAGCATCGCAAATATAATTCTCAAGATCTCCGTTTATTGAATTATGCTACCTCTACCCTTAAGTATACACCATTTTCAACTTAAAAGCTTGAAAACTTATAAATACACATTTTCCCTTAATCCCATTTTCGATTAATTTACTTCGAAAATTCCATTTTCCAGCTAAAATAGTCATTGACGCTATTTTTTTCATAGCTTAAATAGGCATTGAATTTCTTTCCGCCTTTACTTGTCAAACCTTTAACAAAGACTTTCTTCTCTTTCAATAACATTTTCACCATTGTTTTCGTCGGCTTTTTACGCATTGAAGCCAAATATTTATCATTTTTCCAAATCGCAAACGTACAGCCTTTCTTCCAATTGCTGCAGCCAAAAGCTTTAAAGCCGTCTGTCACCTTGCCCCCACATTGTGGACAAGCTCCTAAAACTTCATTGGTTGCATGAGAGGAGGTTACCCTGTTAATAATAACATCCTCTGAACATTTAATTGTTTCAACCGACTCCGTTGTAAAATGAAAAACAAGTCGAAGGAATTCTTGCTTGCTCGCTTTTCCTTTTTGTATATCAGACAACGCTTTTTCAAGACGCCCAGTGAATTCCAAATCAAAAAGGTTTTTAACTGGAAAAGTTTCTACAAGCCGTTTGCCGAGCTCTGTACATAGCAAGTTTTTATTTTCCGTTGTTATATAGCCTACATCTTTCAGCTTTTTAATCGTTTCTGCCCTTGTTGCAGCTGTACCAATACTAAAGCCAGTTAAAATACTGCCCATCAGTTCTTCGCTTTCATCCTCTTTATAACTTTTGCCGCAAGTCTCCATTACTCGAAGCAACGTTCTTTCAGTATGATGCTTTGGCGGCTTCGTTACATGAGAAGTGACCTCAGATCTGATTAATTGAACGTAATCATTTAAGCTCACAAACGGAAGAATCGTATCTTTTGATTGCATTTTCTCTACCTTTTTCCAGCCATCAATGAGCTGTACCTTACCCTTTGAATGGAACACACCCGATAGGTCGTTTTCTAAAATTTTCGTGACTAGCTTTGTTTCCTCATATTCAGCTATTGGCATAAACTGCATTATAAAACGGTTTTTAATTGCTGTATAAACAATTCCTTCATCCGCTGAAAGTCGTTTCGGTTTTACATATGTCGGAATGATCGCACTATGGCTCTCCACTTTCGCGTTATTAAAGACCCGTTTTGTTTTCATAAATTTTATTTCCTCTTTATAAGGGAGCTCCTCAGAATGCACCTTTAATACATGGGCTGTTTTTGCAACCAGACTTTCTTCCAAGGCAATACTGGAGGTTCGCGGATATGTAATCAGTTTTTTCTCATAAAGTGATTGAGCCACCTTTAACACTTTGTCGGACGTCCATCCCTTATATTTACTCGTTATAAATCCCTGCAGATTTGATAAATTAAATAAAAACGGCGGGAACTCTTTTTTCTTCTCCACTTGTTTATCGGTAATTATTGCTTGCTTGTTTTGAATCAAATTGTGGACTTCTTCCAATACTTCTTTTTTCTTAAATTTTTCTTCTTTGTTAACTATATAGATTCCTTCATATTCATAGTTATCTGCTGTCTGAAACGTTGCAGTCAGTTTAAAATAATCCTCTGGCTTGAAATTAGCTATTTCTTGATCGCGATCATAGATTATTTTTAATGTTGGCAAGAGAACCCTGCCTATATTCAACGCCTTGCTTTTTCCTTGTTGGTATTTTAACGTTGCAACAGATGTCAGATTAATACCTATGACCCAATCGGCCCATTGTCTGCTAATTCCTGCATCTCGCAATGGCTGCATTGCGCTGTTCGGTTTAAGATTTTCTAACCCTTGCAGAACTTCATTCTGTGTCCATTCATTTAAAAGCAGACGATGCACAATGGCTTTCGGCTTCGTACCACCACGATAGATAATACTATCTCCAATCAATTGCCCTTCTCGATCATAATCACATGCTGAAATAATTGCCTCCACATCGTTTCTTCTCATTAGAGAGTGGATTATCTTTAACTGCTTTGCAGCTCCGCCATCTGTTCGTGCTCGATTTCGCGGATTGCTTTTCACTTTATATTTAAATTCAGAAGGGATAAAAGGAAAATTATCCATTTTCCAGCTTCGCATTTTACCATCATAGTCCTTCGCATCGTATAACTCTACAAGATGACCAAACGCCCAAGTGATCAAATAGTTATCTCCCTCAAAATAGCCATCTTTTTTTGTTTTAATTTTCAATGCGTCTGCAATATTTTTTGCGACGGATGGTTTTTCTGCAAGTATTAATCGGACTCCCATTTCGAATTCATCCCCTTTCCTTTTATGCCAAAGCCGTTCGTTTTTCTCTATTAACTCCTCTACTAGAAACATTCGTTCGATATCTCATTATGCCATAGATTGCCCTTTTTTTCTAATTGATTCCTATCCCGTATATGGCTTAGATTGGTTGGATGACCACTTTCTATTACGTTTTTATTTTAATTCAACCAATTTTAATTTTCTCTCTTATATGATATAAATGCTCTCAGCATTATTATGGTTAAAAAATACTTCTTTTCTATCTCCATCAAAATCATTTGCATAGACTGGGTCGGATTTTTTGCATACTTACATATTTTCAAAGCCAATTAGAATAACTTCCAATCCATAAATAAACTGCTGATCATAATCCGCATCTACAGTTAAAACCATCTGCAAATGGCAGCTCGATTGGCATGTCCTGATGTACTTCCTTTTTTAGGTTAACGAGTATTAATAATCCACCACCTGTATTTTATATAATACTTATAAATTACTCATGAATGGTTAAACTAGCTTCATTGGTGATATTAAATCACCGTGAATATTTACAGGAGGTGCGATGATGTCTGAGCAAAATAAAAATCGCAACAAGGATAAAGGAAAACAAAACAATCGCAATAAACATAATAAACAAGGTAATGATACGGAATTCGCTAGTGAAAACAGTGAATTTCTCAACTTAGACAATAAGAAAAACAAACGAAAAAGGTAGCAACAATACTAAAAGCTAAGTCATTGACTTCATCTTGACTTAGCTTTTTTGCTGTACAAAGATAAAAAGTGAAATCCCCCTTGCTTTTTTTATTTTTCTAATGTAAGGTATTACTAATATAATTTTGAAAAATTACATAAATCTATTTATATTCTTATCCAGAGAGACGGAGGGACTGGCCCTTTGATGTCTCAGCAACCAGCCGATAACGGTCCGGTGCTAATTCCAGTAAGCAACTATTCAAGTTGTTTAGAAGATAAGAAGAATGCTGTGCTATTAAGAGCAATCTTCTTATCGGAGGGTTGCTCTTTTTTAATTTTCTATTGGAGGCTAAAACATGACAAATAGCAGGTTACAAACGAAATTCGTACAGCTAGGGAATAAGAGTGATGAAAAAACAGGGGCAATTAATCCGCCCATTTATTTATCTACGGCCTATCAGCACAAAGGGCTTGGACAATCAACAGGATATGATTATACAAGAACGAAAAATCCTACTCGAACTATTTTAGAGGAAGGTATTGCTGACTTAGAATCTGGTGATGCAGGGTTTGCCTGTAGCTCGGGAATGGCAGCTATTCAATTAGTCCTATCTCTGTTCCGTACAGGTGATCATATCATTGCACCAGAAGACTTATACGGTGGAACCTATCGGATTTTCGAACAATATGCGGACACCTACCAGATTGAGACTACCTATGATACGTTTGAAACAATTGAAAAAACAGAGCAGTTAATCAATAAGCGTACGAAGGCTCTTTTTATTGAAACACCTACCAATCCTTTAATGCAGGAAATTGATATTCCTAGCTATGCAAAATTGGCACAGAAGCACAACCTTCTACTCATCGTTGACAATACCTTTTTAACACCATACTTACAACAGCCACTACAGCTAGGGGCGGACATTGTTGTCCACAGTGCGACCAAGTATATTGGCGGACATAATGATGTGTTAGCTGGATTAGTCGTTGCAAAAGGTGCTGAGACCTGTGAAAAGTTATCCCAAAATCATAATGCTACTGGTGCAGTCCTCTCCCCTGTTGATTCCTGGCTACTTATTAGAGGATTAAAAACATTAGCGCTCCGTGTAGAAAGACATGAGGGAAATGCACAAAGCATAGCAAGATTTTTAAAAGAACATCCAGCAGTTACGGATGTGTTCTATCCGAATAAGGGTGGCATGCTTTCCTTCTCTCTTAAAGAGGAACAGTGGGTGAATCCATTTCTATCAGCTCTAAATTTAATTGTTTTTGCCGAGAGTCTTGGTGGTGTAGAGAGCTTTATTACATATCCAACAACACAAACTCATGCGGACATACCAGAGTCGGAAAGAATTCGTCGGGGAATAAGCAATCATTTGCTCCGTTTCTCTGTAGGTCTGGAGCATATCGAGGATTTAAAAGCAGATTTACAGCAAGCTTTATCCAAATTCAACGAGGAGGGTGAAAAATGAATCAAGTGAAGCGGCATGTGGAAACGAAATTCATTCATGGATCACAGCGAGTTGCAGCAGGCTCTGGTGCAGTAAATACGCCGATTTACCTTTCATCTACTTTTCACCAAAACAGCTTTGATTCATTTGGTCCATTTGATTACAGCCGGTCAGGAAATCCGACACGTCAAGCATTGGAGGATAAAATTGCAGAACTTGAAAATGGGACACGTGGATTTGCATTTGCCTCTGGTATGGCAGCCATTTCTTCTGCGCTTTTATTGCTCTCTGCTGGTGATCATGTTTTAGTAACAGGGGACGTGTACGGCGGGACCTATCGTTTTGTATCAGAGGTTTTGAAACGATATCAAATTAATCATACCTTCGTCGATATGACTGATTTGGATGAAACAGCACGTGCTATTCAATCGAATACCAAAGCGATTTATATTGAAACGCCTTCCAATCCATGTATGAATATTACTGACCTTGCTGGGCTTGTAAAAATCGCGAAGGCAAACAATTGTCTTACGTTTGTTGATAATACATTTATGACACCCCTGTACCAAAACCCATTAGAGCACGGAGCTGATATCGTACTTCATAGTGCAACTAAATTTCTATCCGGGCATAGTGATGTGATTGCGGGATTAGCTGTTACTCGTGATGAATCCCTTGGGGAAAAGCTTGCTTTTATCCAAAATTCCTTTGGAGCGATTCTTGGGGCTCAAGATTCCTACCTATTACTACAGGGAATAAAAACGTTAGGAGCTCGATTAAATCAATCTAGTCAATCTGCACAAGTATTGGTTGACTATTTAAATGCACATCCACTCATTGAAAAAGTGTACTATCCCGGATTAACCTCTCACCCAGGACATACGATTCATCAAAGACAGGCAAAAGGAGCAGGTGCTGTCTTTTCATTTCAGTTGCCAAATCGGGAAATTGCCAAGGCATTTGTAGAGCATGTCCAGATTCCGGTTTTTGCTGTTAGTCTTGGAGCAGTGGAATCCATCCTGTCTTATCCGACAACAATGTCACACGCTGCAATGCCACAGGAAGAACGTGAAAAAAGAGGCATTACTGATGGATTATTACGTTTTTCAGTTGGGCTGGAATATACAAATGATCTAATTGCTGATTTTCATCAAGCCCTTCAAGCTGCTAAAAAGCACGTGGGTATAAGTATATCTGTGTAATGGTCTAGAATGGATTATTTCAATAATAGAATGGGCTCTGTCAATGTAAAATCGTTTAATAAAATATAGACAGAGCTCTTATTTATACAAAAAAGTTAAATAGGCTGTTTATCGAAAAGATAGTAGCATTATTATTGCTCGTTCCCCACGATTAATTTTACAATCTCATCTTCAATCCTCTTCCCAATCTCTTCATCAAGTAGATTATTGACCATAATGGAAAAAATCAGTTTCTCGCCGCTTGGTATATCAAGATAGCCTGATAATGTACTAACCCCTTCAATAGTTCCTGTTTTTGCTTGTACAGAAAGTGCCGGCATTCGATCTTGAAGTGTTCCGCCAATTATTCGGTCTTCATTCCCTGCAATTGGCAGGGAATGCAAGAAAACTGGAAACCAGTTCATTTTCTGCACCTCATACAATAATTGTGTTATTGCATTTGCCGGAATAAGGTTACTATGAGATATACCAGAGCCATCTTTTATTGAAAGCTGTGTCATATCAAGTCCAAACTTCGTCATCTCCTCTTTCAGAACTGGAATTCCCGCGTCCCAGCTCCCCTCCCCGCAGCATTTTCTTCCCATTTCTTTAATCAGCATCTCTGCTATTCCATTATTACTTAATTTCATAAAAGGAATAAGTATATCGGATAGCGGAACAGACTTCTTTGAGAAAAGTACAGCTGCATCGCTGGGGGTCTGTCCTAATTTTATTTCCCCATTCCACACTACTCCTTGACTAGCTAGCACTTGACTAAAAAGACTTAGGGTAAATTCACTTGCTCCCCACACAGACATCCATTGCTCAGTCGTTTCAGAATCATACGCAATCTTCCCTTTAATTGTGATTTGATTAACACCATGCTCACGCTCTATAACTAATTCTTCCTCTAAAGCTTTCTTTACTGTTATTGCTTCATTTGTAATAGCTACATAATCTGTGTTTGGTAATATGGAAATTGATGGTTTCTCCCCAATTTGTGCAGGTAATACTCTGATTAACACGGATCCTGTATTGTAATCGTTATTCGGTGAAACCGTGAGCGCCGAAACCTCTGAACCATAATAATATTGTTCATCTTTCCAAACTAAATCACGGGAAAGCCGTTCATGGTCATACCACGTATCATCCCCAATAATATCTCCTGTAATTTTCTGGATACCTTGCTGCTTTAGTTTTTCTGCAAACATCTCAAAATCTTTTAACAGTAAAGTAGGGTCACCTTGTCCAACTAGAAAAAGGCTGCCCTCAAGCTTATCGTCCTTTACCTTTCCATCCAATTGCAATTGTGTGGAAAACGTATAGTCCTCACCAAGTACATTTAAAGCTGCTGCTGCAGTTAAAAGTTTCATATTGGATGCTGGATGAAGTCGAAGATTATGATTATATTTATATAAAATCTCACCCGAAATAGCGGAACGAATACAAATACCAATTATCGCTCCCTTGAGATTTTCATTTGCTTCCATATAACGGTTTAATATCTTCACCATTATCTCCTCCTATTCTGACACATACTATTTCTACATGTATTCCATAAATCCCTTTCATTAATCACTTGCATTTTTTGTTTTATCTATTTATAAAATTTTAGTAATAGCGCCCTGCCAAAGTTTCATCCTCTTCATATACTAGGTGTACACGTGAAGAGGGAGGTGTAAAATATGAGTGAATATGGCGGCCGCGGCAATAGCAGCTTTGCTTTAATTGTTGTTCTTTTCATTTTATTAATTATCGTTGGAACATCTTATGGTAATTTCTACTAAAGATAGTCACGTAATATCAGTTGTATTCTCCCCTTTTTTTTCAACTTATTTTCTTTCCTCCTCTCATAAGATAACGGAACCTTGGAAAAAGGCTGGGACAAAAGTGGTTTAACATTGAAAGTATTTGAACGAACTACCACGGAAATATACATCCCGCATCCAGATGCGGCCGGTGATCACCTTGTGCTATCGCACTACGGAGATTCTCTAATTATTCTCCTCCCGCAGGAGTCTTGTATATTTCTTTCGCATTGTTCGTCCTGTACGTTAAACACTTTAGTGATGTCTCAGTCTCTTTTTTTGGGCGGTTGTCCTAATGAAGTACATACAAATCACCTCTCATATCCAAATCATCTCTTTACAATTTAAAAAATTATAAACTTCAGTGCGTTTCCAACAATGCAATTATTAAAATTCAAAAATATAGGACTTATTGTATTTTTAATGCAATTTAATCGCGTGCTATACTATATTCATCTATTTTTAAGTAAGGGGGATTAAAATGTGTAGGCCAAAAACAAAATTGAAGTTATTTTTCTTTATTAGCATCACGATGGTTTTTACTCTAATACTTACAGCATGCGGAAATGAAACAGAAAAGGAGCAAGAAAATACAGCTAACGGACAAGCAAACAACTCTACAATAAAAGAAAATCCCATTGTTACAATTACAATGGAAAATGACGAGCAAATCATTGCTGAGCTATATCCAGAAATCGCGCCAAATACAGTTGCAAACTTTATTGCATTAATTGAAGATGGTTTTTATAATGAATTAATTTTCCACCGGGTTTTACCAGGTTTTATGATTCAGGGGGGAGACCCTGATGGAATTGGCACTGGTGGTCCGGATTATTCAATTCCAGGTGAGTTTCTTTCAAATGGATTTGAAAATGAATTAGAGCATAATCGCGGCGTGCTTTCGATGGCAAGATCGAGTAATCCTGATTCAGCTGGGTCCCAGTTTTTTATTATGGTAGACAAAGCACCACACCTTGATGGGGACTATGCCGCATTTGGTAAAGTAATAGAAGGTATAGAAGTGGTAGATAAAATTGTGGCCGCTGAGAGAGATGAATTGGATAAGCCATTGGAAGATCAACGAATAAAAACAATTATGGTTGATACAAAAGGTCATAACTATCCGGCCCCACAAAAAATAAATGATTAAATGTTGAGACAGTAACACAAGTCTGTTTAGCAATTGGAATCCAAACATAATTGGTGCAATGGCCGTGTTTCGGCAAAATACTTTGCGCATTAAGTGACCGGCTGGTGAGCTCCTTGTACGATCACACTTCGGGGCTCATCTATGCCTCCTTTCTGCCAAGTCTATTTCTATTGTCTCCTTATTCTTTGGCATCGTTTTATTTTAAAATTAAACATTCTGCTTCCCCCCAGTTTATAGTCTGTCTAAATCATCCAATAGCACTTTATCAGCAAGTCTTTATACTTATATTTACCTTTTATTCATAGCTATAAAGATACAAACCTAGTATAATAATAGTATAAATTATAGAATCAGTTTCAAGAGAGGTAGTAAAATGAACCATAACATGGAGCTAGATAAATTATATCAAAAGCTTAAAGATATTAAATTTGCCCTCGATGCATCATCAATTGTTGCCATAACTGATAATAAAGGAATCATTACATATGTAAATGATAAGTTTTGCGATATATCAAAATACAATGAAGCAGAATTAATTGGCAGAAATCATAATATCATTAATTCAGGTTTTCATCCGAGCTCTTTTTTTAAAGATTTATGGGAAACGATTTGTGAGGGAAATGTGTGGAGAGGTGAAATTAAGAATAAAGCTAGGGATGGAACTTATTATTGGGTAGACACCACCATCGTTCCATTTTTAACGCCTGAAGGTACACCATATCAATATATTTCAGTTCGCCATGACATTACAAAACGAAAAGAATATGAAGCGTATATGGAGGATACCGGCTATACAGACCCTGTTACAAAGCTTCCAAACCGAAATCATTTCCGGAAATGGGTTGAAAATCAATTAATACAGCCGCAAGAAGTTGTGACTGTACTGTATCTTGACTTAGATCGTTTTAAGGCCATTAATGATCATTTCGGTCATGATACTGGTGACATTATACTTAAAATGGTCGCCAATCGTCTAAAAAGTTTTTTAACAAATTCAGACTTTATCGCACGGCAGGGCGGGGATGAATTTATCATTATTTTAAATAATCTTCCAGATCATGCTGTACAAACATTAGCAGCAAATATTCTGAAACAAACCCACCTACCCTATCAAATCGGCGATCATCAGATATCTGCGTCTGCAAGTATCGGAATTAGCAGACAAGTCTACATTTCAAAAGATTGTTCTGGCTATACTTTTATAGAATCTTTAATGAAACAAGCTGATACAGCGATGTACCACGCTAAAAGAAATGGTGGTAACCAATACTGCTTTAATACAGAAGAGCAAAATATTTTGCATGAGCGGATCTACCAATTAGACTTAGAATCAAAAGTGGCACTTGAACGAAATGAATTTAAAGTTCTCTACCAACCGATTGTCAATCTCAAAAACAATAAAATTGTTGGTGTGGAAGCATTGCTGCGCTGGCATAATAGAAAACTGGGATTTGTCCCGCCAAACGAGTTCATCCCTGTTCTGGAGGAAAACGGTCTGATTGTCCCGGTTGGTAAATGGATACTGGCCACAGTCTGCAGTCAAATGAAAGTGTGGCAGGAACAAGGTATCCTGCTGCAGCGTGTTTGTGTCAATGTTTCACCAATGCAATTTAAGGATAAACAATTCATTTATGATCTCCAGGTAATTTTAAACGAGTCACTATTAGACGCATCTTACTTGGAAATCGAGATAACGGAAAGAACTATTCTTGATATTGAGACATCTTCAAGAACGATTAATAAATTAAAGGAACTAGGTGTTAACGTCTCCATCGACGACTTTGGTACTGGTTACTCCTCCTTGAGCTATTTAAAGCGCCTGCCAATCGATACACTCAAAATTGACAAATCCTTTATTGATGATTTGGACAGAGACGGCGAAATCATTGCCAATACAATCATTAGCATGGGTAAGAATTTAAACTTCCGAGTGATTGCTGAAGGTATTGAAAGTGAAGACCAGCTTAATTATCTAAAAAAGCAAAAATGCCATGAAGGACAAGGCTATTATTTCAGTAAACCTATAGGTGATCGTCAAATCACGGAATTATTTAGCCATTTAGGCTAATTGCTCATGTCCAGCCTAAATAAAAAAGTGCCAGAATTAATATGTTGATTCTGGCACTTTACTTTTTATGCTTTGTTTGAATCCTCTTTTTTTAGTTCATTATCTTTATCTTCATCACTATCTTTATCATTATTTTTCTTTTTATCCTCATCCGAATCTTCATCATCAATCAAATTATTAGCAGAACTTTTAAATTCGCGCAACGTTTGTCCAGCGGCCTTACCGATTTCCGGTAATTTTTTCGGTCCGAAAATAATTAAGGCAAGAATTACAATTAGGATTAAACCTGGAATTCCGATATTTGCAATACCCATCTATGTCACCCCCATACTATTCGATTATACTCCTTTCTATTTAAAAATTAAATCCTATTATGCTGCTTTTCATTTAATCCCTGAAAAATACAGCAGAAAACCATCCAGTCGTAACTTGTAAATAAAATGAAAAACGGCAATATATCATTTAAATTGAATGAAAATACGCAACCTTCATAGACTTTAAATAATAGATCAGATATACTTCATATAAAAACATTTTTTAAGAGGAGGGTATTTTCTTGAATCAAAGATTAACAGCCATCATTTCTGAATTACATAAAACCCTGCGAAAAAATCAGATCACCACTAACGAAACTGTTCTTGAATTACACAGTAAGGATGAGTCCTACCACACACCCAGTAAGCCAAATGTGGTAATTTTCCCCGAAACAACCGAGCAAGTTCGTACAATCATTATGCTAGCGAACGAGAATCGAATACCTGTATACCCATTTGGGATGGGTTCCAGTCTGGAAGGTCATGTCATCCCATATGAACAAGGAATAACCATTGACTTCTCATTAATGAACAATATTATAGAAGTACAGGAAAATGACTTTCTTGTAAAAGTTGGACCCGGCGTAACACGTACCCAACTGAACAACGAATTGAAGAAATACGGTCTATTTTTCCCTGTAGATCCTGGCGCAGATGCGACAATTGGCGGGATGGCAGCAACAAATGCAAGTGGTACACTATCGGTTCGATATGGTACAATGCGGGACAATGTTCGTGATATGGAAATTGTACTTGCAGATGGCACAATCATCCATAGTGGCACGCTTGCTGCTAAGTCCTCGTCCGGCTACCATTTAAATGGTATTTTTGTTGGTTCTGAAGGAACTCTTGGCTGTATTACAGAATTAACATTAAAAGTGTTTGGCATCCCAGAATTTATCACTGCAGCACGTGCAACCTTCCAAACTATTGATGATGCAATCCAAGCAGTAGTTGCTGTTTTGCAAGCAGGTATCCCGATGGGAAGAATAGAAATCGTTGATGAAACTTCAATAAAACAGGTAAATCAATTTAGTGATACGAACTATGAAGAAGTGCCAACCTTATTTCTTGAATTCCATGGTAATGAAGCGGGTTTAAAACAGGATGTTGCCTTTACCGAAGAAATATTTCAAGACTACTATTGTCTAGGGATGCAATTTGAAAACGACACAGCTGCACGCAATAAGCTTTGGGAAGCAAGACATAATCTTGCATATTCTTTTGTACACGGATATCCAGGAAGAAAAATGATGGTAACTGATGTCTGTCTGCCAATTTCAGAGCTGGCTGGGGCAATCCATCATGCAAGAAAAGTTGTTGACCAGCTTGGACTTCCAGGTGGAATTACTGGCCATGTTGGCGATGGAAACTATCATATTATTCTAATGATCGATATGAATAATCCCCTGGAAGTCCAAAAAACAGAAGAGCTCAATGAACAAATCGTAGAATATGCTTTAGTTCGTGGAGGAACATGTACAGGCGAACACGGTGTCGGAGCTGGGAAAGTCAAGTATCAAGAAAAAGAGCATGGAGAGGCACTAAAAGTTATGGAAACAATTAAGCTTGCGCTCGATCCAAACGGTATACTTAATCCGAATAAAGTGTTAAAGGTAAAAACTAATAAGCTATAATAATAATTATAAACACAACAACAGAATAACTTTTTTTATTCAAAAATAAGAGGTGCGTACCAAATAAATTGGGTACATCCCTCTTATTCTTATTACAAAGCAACCAAGCACGTCTAAAAAAATAACGTATGCAGCCTAAAAAGGAATATGCTGAGGAGCAAAACTACATTGTGCTGATCTCATGTATTAATGCTTCCATAATAACAGGAAATTCTTCAAAAGCATTTTTTATATTCAGACGTTCTGTACGTTTATGGGCATCATAGCCAAATGGGCCAACATTTAATACAGGTGCATTTAGCTGGCGCATTTCTTCAAATGGAATCATATAGCTATCTCCCCATACCGGTGTATTTTCCTCAAATGCACGCCATCCCTTTTCGTTACCAGTATAGCTGACATAACTTAAATCACAAAGCCCATTAAAATAATGAATCCGTTTAATCTGTAAATTAAATTTCTCCTTTGCCAGCTTTCTTACAAATGCCGTTGAAGCTTCAATAAGTTCATTGCCTGTTGAATTAACTGCAGGATAATATGGTGGTGCTAAAAGAATCACAATTGCTGGAGCAATTTCCTGACATTGGAGCATTAATTTATCAGTTATACGAAGTGATTTTTCCCGCTCATCCCAGCCTTCCATATACTGAATATCCGCCTTAACCTCATTAACAAATGCTTCCCCTAACTTTTTCGTCGCATAGTTTAATAAATCCTTATAACGAATGACCTTTACCTTCCCTATTGGTTCCACATTCTGTTTCTTACAAATTCCCTTATAAACTTCGTTACATTTATTTGCAGCTGTTTGAGCCACTGTTTCAAAAAGATCAAATACATCTTTTGCACCGCGTTTCATCATAAAAATATTATAAAGCGCTGAAGACCTGTAAGGTGTTTGGGTGGAATAAAGCAGCCTTAAATCTGTTTGCTGTAGCGTAACTGGAAGTGGCGTCGTTTCACCTAATGCGGTCTCTTGAAATAGGTCATTCCATTCCATTTCCTGTGTTAAAAAAGATGCAATAAAAGGGGACGTCATTCCGCTCAACGGCTCACCAGCATGTGTTTCCTTACCATAAAACAAAGCGGCAGCAAGTATTTTGCCCATTGATCCCGTATATAAGTAATGCGCTCGATCCATTGGCTCTTGAGTGAAAACTGGTTCACTATTTAAAAATAATTTATAGCTGAGCTGATGCTGCTTTTGCAATTCCAAAAGAATTGGAACTGCATGCCTCATACCAGAAGAATTTACTTCCTCATCAGGAACAGTTAACAGCAGCAAATTAATTGGCCATTTTTCAATCGTTGCTTTCTCTATTAAACTCATATGCATGACTAGCCCCATTTTCATATCCATCGTCCCTCGGCCAAATAAATAATTACCAGACTGCAAATCCCTTTTTACATCTTTTGGCAATCCTTCTTGACTTTCCAAAAATACTTTTGTAAGTTCCTCAGGTTGTGTTGCTAACGGTTCTAGAGATCCATACTCTTCTGTGTTAACTGTATCGAAATGACTCAAAAGGCAAATTGTTTCTTCTGCCTCAGGGTGTTTGTATAAAGCTGTTAAAAATTTCCTTCTTAAGTCGGCCTCATGCAGTGCTAATTGATCTGGGTGTTTTTGAAAATACGTCAGGTCCTGAAGTTTCGCCTGCAGCTTTGCAGGAAATTGCCGCTCCCCTTCCGAAAGAGTCATGCTTTTCCAGCTTACCACTTCACCTAATAATGCACGCAGCTTTTCTGGACCATCCCATTTAAATTCATGCATTTTTATATCCCCCAATCCCACAATATCAAGCCAAAAATGATAACGCTTTCTTTTATAATTCTAACATGCCGATGCTTTATCTAGTACACTGGTCTTTTAATCTTAATTCTTTGAAATAATATAACTGCCTATTAATTTTACTTTTCACACCCCCAGACAGATATTTCATTTCGATGAAGTTGTTACAAGACGATATGTTGAGTTTTATATAGAATGGAGATGATTTCTGAAAAATAGCGAAAAAAAATCACTTCAAGGAAATTTTTAGCCATAATAAAAAGCAAATACATTATTAACTTAATCGGTTAAAAATTCGAAATCACAAAATGAAGACTTTTAATCTCAAGGGTTTTTCGCCTTATAGAAAGCATATGAGACATTTGAGCCGTATAAAGGTCCCATGGCTACCTATTTTAACTATATGCTTAATTGACCAAATTCGAAAAGAAATAAATGCACAGGAAAAGGTAAGATACTATATCCTTTGCAATATGTCAATTAAGGAAATTGCAGATCAAGAAAATGTAATATTTAAGCGGTAAATATCTGGGGAAAGAAACAAGAAAAAAGTTGAAAAATCAAGCATTCCGTAAAAAATCGGGTGGATATTGATCAGGATACGAAGTGATAATATGAATCTAATAAAACAAATCAAAATCGTTTTTAATAGAACTTTATCCTAAAATAACAAACCAATGGAGCCCCATTGGTTTGTTATTTATTCAAATAGTAACACCTGAAGCTACCTTAAATTTCTAGCTTTAATTGGCCGATTTAGTACCCTTTTAGTATTCGATGTACTATTTAGGTTCCGTGATTTTACTGCTCGACTTGATCCACATCCACAGCCCTTTGTCCGAACCTTTTGAGCCCTTGCAGTAATTTTACTCATCTTAACACCTCTTTTCTTATTCGCTAAATAGTATATGTCGACAATGAGTAAAGGTACAGGCGGTGGTATGTGCCTAAGTTACAGTAAGGACAAGTATAGAAAAAAACATCAAAATTCTCATCAATATTATTTTGCAAGCAAAAGCAGCGTCGTCTAAACTAAGGGTTTATTTTTTGGATATTTCATATAAATTTTTTCCTAACTTTTTAATAATAAAAAGACAATTAAATTTTTCTACTCCATTTAAGACAGTAAAAAAATGCATAATTTCTGATATGGTTAGTGAGGGGAAAAAATGTTTTACTTTCTTGTTTTCCTTTAAATAAAATGTTTTTTGCAGTGAAGATACGTTTCCACTAAATGGGGGAAGTTTTATAGTGTCTAATAATCGTATTATTTCAACGTATGAAAACTCCTGATTCGGAGCTTTATAATACTTATGTAAATACTTTTCACTCTCTTTTCTTTGTTGTTCATAATTATGCTCAGTCCATGGTTTATTCATTATATTCTCTAATAGGCTATTAACTTCTTTTGTATTCCTTGCTTTAATCCCTAACTCATTTGGAAATTCAACATCATATTTTTCTGAGATTATTGGTATATATGAAATAATTGGTCTTCCAATTAGAAATGCTTCGATGCTGGAAGTACAGCCATTTTGAACAATAACTTTTGCTGCCATTAGCCATTTAACTATATTACCTTCATGAATTACATGGACATTATGATACTTGGAAAATGCCTCTCGATAAGCATTTGCACTTTCTCCTGGGTGCGGTCTTACAATAAAATTTGTATCCGGAAATCGCTCACACATTGCTTTAACCAAATCCAGGAAATAATAATATAAACGCTTAATGTACAAGGTGAGCCCATCTGTATTTTGATTTTTCTTCTCTGATACTGAATTATAAAGTGAAAATCTTGTATTAATCAAAATAAATTCCTGATACTTATTCTTTATCTGTTCAACCTCTTTTTTAAATAAAGCTTTAAACTTAGGTGTTAATAGATCAAACCTCGGATGACCTACAATATGACAATTGCTTGCAAATGACGGAGCAGCATTTGAAATTGTTTCTTTTTGAAATTTCCCCCAGCAATATTCTTGGGTTACAAGATGAAGCATGTCTAATCTCATTCTGTCATCTATATATTGAGTTGTATTATTTAAAATCAGTCCTTCCTCGTCCAATTCAACTAAAATATGTCCATTGCTTTTTGCTTCCGTAATAATCCTTTTTCTAAATCCTTCTGGATAACCTTTTGAAAAGAAAATTCCTTTAGGATACGTTCTGGAGGCTAGCTCAACCATTCTATGTTCACCTATAATGACACGATAACCTTCTCTTGCAGCATAATATGCCAAAAGTAACTTAGCATCCAGTTCTCTAACCTTTATTTCGACTGGAAGATATAACCATCCTTTAAAGTTGCTCATTTTTTATTCACCTCGTAACCTTCAAGCATAATTTCTGCAACTATATATATTTGCAGGAATTAAATTTCTTTTAATAAATGAATAAGCTCTTCAAAAGCCCTTTGATTGTCTTCCATTATTAAATCAAGATAAGCTATAAGTTCGGATAGGTCCGGAGATTCAACTTCCTCACTTGTTATATCTGAACTATTCTCTTTATCCAAAATCATCATCATAAATGTGATAAACCTCTGCAGTGTATGTTTTTCTAAAAATACGAAACTATTATCCTTATTGCCTTTGTCATCCTGCAGTTGCTTTCCATAGCGTTCGATTAGCTGATTAATTATCTTTTGTTGATCTGGATTGATGTGATCACTACTCATGTGAATCCTCCTCGATAATCGTACCACTAATATTAATTTGATTTAGGGAATTAATTCCTTCTGCAGCCTCGTCTCCATAAGTGAACCCCATTATACTGCCTGCATAGGAAGGTTCGGGAAGCCATTTCATTTGAAAATTTGGGAAAGAGAGTGTTTCAGAAGGGTTAAGAACATTTTTCTCAACAGGTTTCAGCCAATACTCCTGTTTTTCCATTGGATCGTTTATTCGTTCCCAAGCGTTTGCTAATCTCATTTTCTGCTTAGAATCCTTGTATAGATATTTTCCAGAAAACTCAAAAGGGGAATCTTGCGACACTTTTATACAAATGTATGGATTATTAAGTGGTCTTCCTCCAACATTCAGAATATGAAAAGAACCTAGACAGTAGTTCTCGAGACCAGGTTTATGAAATATATTTACAGAGTATGTAAAATAGCTAATAATTTGAAAATCCTTTAACGCTTTTGTTTCAGTTACCAATGATTTTATTTCCTTTAGATAAGATGTATTCATTTCTTGCCACTTATCGATTTTTTCACGAACATCATTCGGTCTATTCATGAAAACATTCACCTCCAAATAAAAAAATAAAGAGAGAAATAATTCCTCTCTTTATTTCTATGCTTGAACTTAACAATTATCACCATTTACAGTAGGCTGAGGCTGACTAGGGAAAACAACCGGGCATTGTGGTGGAATTGTTGGTGCAGGACATGGAGGGATTGGAAGTATATCCCTTGGTTGACAGAAGTCAGCAACAATCTCCAGTGTAACATCAAAAACAGATTGAATGCTTTGGCATAGACGAACAGTAACTGTCACATCGAGTTCATCAGGAGTGGCGGTAGTTGTAGTATCACAAATAGCTGTACATACAAAGCAATCTAAATCTGTGTAAGTTACATTCACATCTGTACCTTCAGGCGCACAAAGAATCACTTGTTCACAACGCGTGAATTCGGCAGAACCCACTTCAACTGTTGCACCTCCAAGTTCTGGAATTAAATTTACAAAGATGGTTACTTCAAAGTTTTTACGAATGTTTACCAGTTGAAGTGTCACCTGAGCTCCATCGATAACGAATTGCTGATCCACCCGATCCAAAATGACAATAGGATCTACGGCAGCAGGAGCAACCGTACAAGTCACCGTGTCAATATCAATATCGTCACACTCTAACTGCGCACCAGTAGCAGGGTTAACTGGTAATTCTAAATCAGCCAAACTTAAATCAAACGTTGCCTCATTAAGAATCCAGTCATATACTTTTTCTGTATTGATACATAGGAGTTCCTGACCCCCTGTTAAGTTATCTGCTTGCATAGCTGCAAACACCTCCGAATAAGTTTATTTTCTTTCATACGTAGCATATGAACAAATGCACCAAGCCGTATAATGATTTAGCGGAATTTCATGATATTAAGTAAGGAAAATATCATAATCAATTCGGTCTCCGTGCAAACACAACACCAAACATGATTTTTTTTGCTTAAAAGAATAAACGGCGCATACGATTAGAATAATAAATACTTTTTTAATAAAGCGTATAAATTTTGCACATTTGTCACGTATTGGTGTTTCATCAATAGTATATTAATGTGCTGTAAAAGGGTGATTAATGGTGGAGCAATACGAATTGTATAATACGCAGGAGATTGAGAAGTTGAATCAGGAACTCGAATATTACAAATATACGCTCAAATCATTAAAAATTGGAGATATGATAGATGATTACGTTAAGACTAAAAATGATTTTCATCAATTAAAGTTGAAATTTTCTCAACTTGAAGGAGATGTGAAGATAATGGAAAATAATTTTCAAAGTAAGATAGAAGATTATGAGCATCAGGAAAAAGAACTTACAGAAAAGATTAATTCCATAAATGACTCAGTAATGGAATTAAGGCAAGATTTCAATAAAGTTATTGTAAAGGTTGAGCAAATGCGTTTTACCGATCTGCTTGAACATATAAATCATGTCATTTTAAAGCAAGACAATATGATAGCTGAAGGAAAAAGTGAAATTAATCGATTAAGAGGAGAAATTTTACAATTAAAAGAACACTTTGAATCAAACAATCAAAAACAGAATACAACTATTCAACATTCCCCCAAACAATCGGAATACAGAAAACTACAAAACATGCTTGATTCTTCCAGATATATCGAGCAAGCACCACAAAAAAAAAATGATGTAACAAATTTTCGGGGTTTTACCCAATCTCAAACCATGCACAGAGACCAAACCGTTCATTCATTTGACTCTGCTAAAAATGGCCAAAATCATAGTCAAAAGAGTAAAGGGAAAAAGACTTATCGCCATAATCAATATGAATTAAATAAAAATATCATTACTCGTACGACGAAATCCAATAATCAAGATAAAAAAAAAGACAATAACAATATGAATGAAAATGATTCTTTCAGTACGGATAGTGAGAATCCAATTCTTTCTGGGAACTATGTATATTTGGAGAAAAATGAAGCCAATCTCATGGATGTAGAGAATCATTTAGAAACCACTACCAATAACACGATTAAACAACAGAATGAGCCTTTCAACGATTCTGAATTGCAGTCATCACAAGAAACCACCGCTGAAGAAATTTCATCAAACGAAGAAGATGGAGAGAAAGAAACAACGTCCCAAGAAAAGCAATCCAATTCTAAAAAAGAATTTGCTTCGTTTTTTTCTCTCTTTCAAAAAAAATGACAGACGAAAAGTTAACGATTCCTCAAACTGGTTATATTAAAATGGTGGAACATGGAAAAATATGTTTACCCTTCGAAGCATGTGGTTTATTATCTGGTACTGAAGGTCATATAAAGTCAATTTGGCCATTGAAAAATCAACTAAAGTCTGACAGACGTTTTTTTGTAGAAAAGAAAATAATCGAAAAAACTATGCAGGAAATAAATAAACTGAATGAGCAAGTACTAGCTGTCTATCACTCCCACCCTACTACAGTACCTGTTCCTTCAGTTTATGATATTGTTAACCATCCGGATAGCAAAGTAAAAATGGTAATTATCTCCTATAAATTAAATCCTCCAAATACAAAATGTTATCACATAGAAAAACCCAGCTATGAAGAATGCCTTTTTTGTATAAATCCATCGCTATAGCCCGACCTTTTTTACATCATATATACTATAATGCAGTATAACAAAAAAGGAGTTGATAAATTTGGGATCCAAAAAAATGATTAATCAAAAAAGCAACCATAAAATGATAAAACCTTCTAATACGCCAATTGTGATTGATTCCTCATCCATTAAAAGAAGACCGATTGAAGTAAGTGGAAGAAGTGGGTGCTGCATGAAAATAAGGTAATTAAGAAGACCATTATTTTTCCCTCCGAATAGGATTAATTGTACGGTCTTGTATATGATTATTAGTGGTTAATATATAGATCTGAGGCTATTAAACGAAGGGCTGATTATCAATGTCTGGATAATAAATAAGATCGATTATCTACTGCTTAGGATTTCAGACCCTTCCAAGAAAGCCTCATCTTTAGTCTAACTATCATAAACCAAAAAACCTCCTGTACTTCCTAATATATTTAAGTGAGGCACTTTTGGTAGTTACCAATAGACATACTAAAAGCCGAAATAAATGAGATAGATAGGATATAATACAGTAAAATGTATAATAGAATAATAAAAAGAATCATAATCTATAAATCAGAGAATATTTTAATAGTATCTTTCTATCAGAGGAAGGTAGCAACCAGGCTATTTTCTAGATATTTTCGATACTATTTTTTTGTCATTAGTAAAGATAAAAAGCAGTTTTTGATAAAATGGTATCAAAAACTGCTGATTGTTATTTTAAAATCAAATATAATACAAGCTAATTCCTTCCTCCTATTAAGCCAGTGTTTTCTTAACGCGATATTTGTATCTAAATTATATCCCAGCCGACTGGTGTTCCTTTTTCTACATCTCGAACAACTGCTTTCCCTAACAATAGATCATAGTATTTTGGGGCAAGCCCATAACCAGGCCGGATTACTCTAAGGTTATCCTTCGTTAATATTTCACCCGCCTTCATATCTTGCGTTACATATAAAGATCGCCGATATTTTTCTGAGGGTTTTTCAGCTTTTGATGAACCATAATGTACAGTTCCAAGTGCTTGCCAAGCTCTTTTAGTTTCTGTAACCAATGCTTGCAGCTCAAGCGGTTCAAGGGAAAAGCTTGCATCTACTCCACCGTCTTTTCTGGAAAGGGTAAAATGCTTCTCAATAATAGTTGCACCCAATACAACACTTGCAACGGCTACCCCATTACCCATGGTATGATCGGATAAACCTACTTGACATTGAAATAATTCTTTCATATGAGGTATTGTACGTATATTGGTGTTTTCCGGTGATGCGGGGTATGTGCTTGTGCATTTGAGTAATATAATATCCTTGCACCCTGCTTCCTTAGCAGTATTTACTGACTCTTCAATTTCGGCAGCAGAGCACATTCCCGTTGATATTATCATTGGCTTTTTGGTTTTAGCTACCTTTCGTATTAAAGGCAAATCGGTACATTCAAATGAAGCAATTTTATAGCATGGGACATTCAGCGTTTCCAAAAAATCAACAGCTGTTTCATCGAACGGTGAGCTAAAACCTACCATTCCCAATTGTTCACAGCGTTCAAAAATAGGCTGATGCCATTCCCATGGGGTATGTGCTTCCTGATATAGTTTATATAGCGATTTGTTTTTCCAAATACTGTCTGGATCATTAATCATGAAGTCATCCTTGGACTCATCAAGTGTCATAGTGTCTGCTTTATATGTTTGAATTTTTAACGCGTTTGCTCCAGCCTTCGCTGCTGCTTCTACTATTTCCAACGCGCGTTTTAAAGACTGATTATGATTCCCGGACATTTCTGCAATAATAAATGGCGGGTTGCTGCTGCCAACTTCAATTCCACCTAATTTGATTACTTTCACGATGTCCCTCCTTTCAGATCATTTAAAAGCCCCACTCTCACTTTTTCCCATTTATCATGAAATAAAGCCATTGGAATTACGTCTAAATATTGATTATTCTTCCAAATATGGTCGACAAACCTGCCTTCTGTTTCAAAACCTAATTTTTTGTGATAATGAAAACTCCCGCTATTTGTATGAATTACTTCTGAACAAACCTTGTGTATCTCTTCTTCTTTAAAAACTTTATCCAATGCTAAAATCCCCATAATGGTCCCAGCCCCTTTGGGTGCACTTTCTTCCCCTATATAAAAGCCCCAGTAGCATCGACCATTTTTCTTATCAAGTTCCGTAAAATTGACCAATCCGAGTGGTTGCTTTTTATGATGCAGCAACAGTACTTTCTTCTGGGAATCTTTCCTTAAGTTTTCGAACCATCGCCTATGTTCCTCCCAAGTAATGTGATGATCCGTGTACATAAACGATTTAATTTTTTTTGAGTTACGCCATTTACGAACAATTTTTAGATCTTGCTCACTTATAGGCTTCAATTCATAATCTTTCTGATTAAGCATTATGATTCTCCTCCAATAATCGATCAACAATAAGGCGTTCATTAAAATCCTGCATTACTGATTCCGATGCAGTCATCATTTCTTTTCGTATTTCTGGATTATTGATTATATTCATTATGCTGTTAGCTATATCTTGTTCTGTTACTTCTTCGCTACGTCCTAAATGACATACCACGCCAAGTTCAGATAAATAGGAGAGAATTTCAGACTGATTTGCTGCTGTTTCTATCGTAATAGCAGGTAACCTTGCATAACACCTTTCCCACGTCGTACTTCCTCCTGCCCCGATCGCTAAATCTGCTTTTGCCATCAGCTCTGCTAAATAGTCAATTTGATAATGGATGCTTATATTCGAAATGTCTTTACAGTACTTCTTAATAGCTGAATAATTTTGATTTGAAAAACCAATTACAATATCAACTGTAATATCTGGCCTGTTCATTAACTTAATTGCTGAGATTGCTTTCATTGTTTCATTTGTAGGATCACTCCCACCAAAAGATACTAATATTCGTTTTACAATATCCTTCTTCTTCGTTGCGTATTGGATATTCCTAAATTCATGTCTTAATAAGAGGTATGTGGGTCCTAATAACCTTGTCGTATAACTTGGAATTAGTTTTTCATATCGTTTTTCCAGATTTTTATACAGATTTTGATCTAGCAATAAATCGCAAACATGTGGACGGTTTGCAAGATCATCAATTACCATTATTTTTTTTACCATCGGTCTTAACGTGAGCTCCCAGTGCTTATCAAAAGCATAATGATCAATAATTAACCAGTCTGAAACAGGTTGATTGCTTATTGCTTCGATTGTTTCTAATGCATCAGCTTCCCAATTTAATTGCAGCCACTTCAAATCGTTATATTCTGGATTAGAGTGCACAGGAGAAGACAATGATACAACCTTAAATGACTTACTTTTTATATATTCGATTAAGTTTCCGGATAACTCCCGACAAATAAATCTAACATTTACGTTTTTCTTACGTAATTCCTCTGCTAGGACCAGACACCTCATTACGTGACCAGTCCCGATATCTGCTGATGCATCCGTCCTTATAGAGACATTCATGAAATCACACTTTCAATCTTCTTTTTGTTGAATATGCGTATTAATCGCCTGCCATTCTGGAAATTTTTCAAGTAATTGCAGTGTATCTTCCATTGTAAAATCTGGTTTATAGGGGTATAGTGCTTCAATAATCTTTTTTATAAAAATGAAGTCCTCTAACGTATCAACTGTCCACCGGTGATGACTGTAATTTTCGCTATTGGAGACATTGGATAAGTTAAAAATTTGAGGATTATTTATCATATATCTTGTTACATGCTCCCTATCCAATTTAGAGTCCGCTTTTTCATAAGCTTTCTTTAAAGCGTTGAATGAAAATACTTCTGTGTCCATACCTCTTGGCAATGTTCGGTTTAATGTGTTGGAGACAAATTGTAAAGGGTGTTGGTGGGATAAATAGCTTTTTATAACTTTATCTATTTGGGCTGGATCGATAATCGGACAATCAGAGGTTAAGCGGACAATTATATCTGCCTTTACATGACAAGCTGCTTTATAATACCTTTTTAGTACATCTGTCTCTGATCCTGTATAATATGGTATCTTCGTCATCTGACAGAAAGACACAATCGCATCGTCTGGCTGTTGGTCAGTTGTAGCGACTAGAATTTCATCTATATTATTTGATCTTTTTACCCTTTCCAATTGATACGATAACAAGGGCCTTCCAAGTACTTTTTTAAGAACTTTCCCTGGTAATCGAGTCGATCCCATACGAGCCTGAATTATTGCTACTACCTTCATTTCTTCACCTCTGGTCGATCGAATAATAGGAAATTACTTTCTTTACCCCAGCTATTACGTCATTAAGGTCTTGTTCAGACATCGCTGGAAACAGTGGTAGTGTAATGATTTCTTCATATAATTTTTCAGCATTAGGGCATAAGCCTTTTTTGTAACCTATCTGCTGATAAAATGGGTGTAAATATACTGGAATGTAATGAACATTCACCCCAATATTTTCCGTTTGTAAAGCTTTAAATATTTCAGACCGATTTGTTTTCAATCTCGCAGTATCTAATTGGATGATATATAAATGCCAGCTGGAATTACATTCATCTTGCTGATATGGTGTTATAAGTGTTTCTATTTCTGAAAAAGCTTCGGTATATTTTTTCGCATACTCTCTTCTTTTTTCTAGAAAATTGCTTAGCTTTTTAAGCTGACTAGATCCTAATGCTGCTTGAATATCCGTCATTCGATAATTATATCCCAGTTCTTGCATTTCATAATACCAAGGACCGTGATATTTTTTTAGCTTTGAAGAATCTCGAGTTATACCATGGCTTCTGAATAGCTGTAGCTTTTCAAAGTAGTCTTCATTGTTCGTCGTTATGACCCCACCTTCTCCTGTAGTAATATGTTTTACAGGGTGAAAGCTGAACATTGTCATATCACCAATAGAACCGATAGGCTTATCTTTATAGATAGCACCTAATGCATGCGCAGCATCATCAATGATAATGAGTCCGTGTTTTGTTGCCAGCGAGATAATCTCATCATATTCTGCTGGTTGACCAGTAAAATCAACTGTAATAATCGCTTTGGTTTTTTCCGTGATAAGGGATTTAATAGATTCAGGGGATATATTATAGGTTTTGGGATCAATATCTGCAAAGACTGGCTGACCTCCAACATATAAAATACAATTAGAGCTTGCTGCAAAGGTCATAGGGGTAGTTATCACTTCATTATTTTCTTTAATACCAGCTGCAAAGCATGCAGCATGTAATGCTGCAGTACCGCTGGAGAATGCAACAGCGTATTTTGCTCCTACAAATTCCGCAATCTCTTTTTCAAATTGAGAGATGGCTGGCCCAGTTGTAATAAAATCACTTTTTAATATATTAGTGACAGCTTTGATATCTTCATCATCAATACTCTGCTTGCCATACGACAAATAGGAATCTCTTATCGGGAAGCCGCCATTAAGTGCTAGTTTTTCTTTTTTATTCATCATTTACTCCTTTCCTTAGATTAGATTCGTTGTTTTAATCCATTCTTCTGTCTTTTTAATTCCTTCTTCCAAACTATATTTTGGTTCCCAGTTCAATAGTTTCTCAGCTTTACTGTAATTACACAACAGCTTGGGTATTTCGCTCTGTGGATGGATATGCGTAATATGATCAATTTGATCTTCATTCTCAACGATTAACTTTGCTAAAGCATTTATACTGACATCTTTACCAAGCCCTGCATTAACAATTTCGCCATCTACTTTGTTAGAATAACCAGCTTCAACAACAAAGCGTGCACAGTCTTCTACATACAGCAAGTCGCGGGTTTGTTTTCCATCACCATATATCTGTAATGGCTTACCAGCTAACTTGTTTTTTAAAAATATAGCGACCACTCCGCCTTCTCCTCCCGTTTTTTGATATGGTCCATACGTATTGAATGGACGAATAATTGTTACAGGAAGATCGTAGGCATAATAATAAGACAACACCATGTTTTCTGCAGCTAGTTTCGATCCAGCATATGGTGAAGCGGGTTTAACCGCATTCGTTTCATTAATTCCCTCTTCACTCCAAGCACGTTCATACACCATACAAGTACTCATAAATACAACCTTTATATTATTTTTTTTACATTGCTCCAAAATATTGAACGTACCAATTACATCATTATTGAAAGTAGTTCGTGGATTATCAATACTATCCTGCACATTTATGCTCGCAGCTAAGTGATAACATATATCAAACTTATTGATAAACAAATGATTGAGAACACGGATATCTTTTATATCACCATTAACAAACTCCATAAAATTCTTATGGTCTCTTATATCCTTTATATTTTCTAATCTTCCATTTGAAAGGTCATCCAAGACCCATACTTGGTGACCATCTTTTAATAGTCGGTCGACTACCCATCTTCCGATAAATCCTGCACCGCCAGTTACGAGGATTTTCAAAAGTATCATCCTTTCCAAAATTTACTAAAATCTGATATTTTATAATATTTAAAGGGAATAAAATACATATAATAATAATGAAATATAAAACTAGCCTTAAACCCATTTTCTAGATCTAGTCATTGGTAAAAGCGCGTCAAGATATTCTTATGTTATCGAATTTCTTAAGATAAATAGTCGCTCAACAAAATCAATTCCCACCTACCGCGATTTTTAATGTTTGATAAGCATGCTGAATATTATTGCCTTGTTTATAGTTATGCATTACATTTCTCAAAAAGTATTCCATTTCCTCTAGATACATATCTGAATCCAATTCGTCAAATTCTAAATCGTTCCTTTCATCAGAAAATCGAATGGAGTCTCTAACAAAATCACCAATTATTTTACTCTCTTTTGTAAAAATCTCAATTTCACGCTTATTTTCCTTACCAAAATAATCCAAGTGTAATTCCAATAACTTATCTTTATATTGAGCAATATATATGGATAAATCATCACTGTCTATCTCTAGGTGGGAGTACTTTCCATTTAAATTGTATACTTTCTCAGGAAAACCAAACAAGTGAGTAATGTAATCCCATTCATGAATTAAATCTGCAGAAACTCCACCACCTTCCGATTTCTTGGCACTATAAACATGCCTATAGTCAACCCCTGGACGCCAATATGGTAAAAAACTAGAGCTAATAACTCTTACACTATAGATATCTTCATGAACCAGAATTTTTTTTAGGTTCTTTATAATATTGGTAAAGCGTAGCGGAGTAGCTACATGATATATATTATTTTCATTCAATTCCAATTCACTTAAATCATAATTGCGACTTTCGAAAATTGGTTTTTCTATAAACATGTGTTTTGATTTGTTTACCATAAATTTAATCGTATTAAAATGAAGGTGTGTTGGATTTGTAACAAAAGTTATATCATAATCATCCTGTAATTCTTTTACTGAATAAAATTCTTTGGTTAGGAGTGAATTTATACTACTATCTAAATTCCTATTCGTGCTTCTAAAAGCGTGTATCTCCAGTTCCAAACCCATTTTATTAGCAACTTTTGATACGTTAATGAGATGTCTTTTTCCAATTGATCCTAAACCAAAGAAGCATATTTTCATGTTCCTCCCCCAATCCGTTAAATTTTCGATAATTGATTTTATTACACAGCTCAAACACAAAATAGATTCTTCTAATTATCTCTCTTCATTAAAACCCAATATGACTTTAACCATGTTTAAATCATCATTATCATCTACATCTACTGCATTCATCCAATTTAATTCATATAACCTATAATCTTTACCATAGAAGGTTTTTTCTTTCTCAAAGGCTTCTGCATTAGCTATCCAAACTGCTCCTGTTGGAGAATATAAGTCAGGAAGGTCCTGTGATCTGGACTTTAATTCTTTTACAAACAATTGTTCTGGCTCGCCATTTTCATTAATCTTTATTGCCCACCAAGGATTCATCCAACCTAACTTAAAAGCACTTATTTGAAATGTATTGCCTTTATCTTTAAAATTTTTATAAGCGCTTATTATATGATCACTGTTCCTTAGAGGACAAGTTGCAAATAACTGAATTACATTGTCATATTTTTCGTTATAGTATTTCTTTGCTTGCTTTAATGTATTTAAGGTTGCCATACTTACTGGAGAATAATCATCACTATATGCTTCGCGTAAAAAAGGTACTTCTGCACCATACTGCTTTGAGATTTTTGCTATTCTCTTGTTGTCTGTACTTACAATAATTCGTTCAAACAATTTAGAAGCTATTGCTGCTTCAATGGTATATGCAATCATTGGTTTTCCATTTAAATTGATAATATTTTTGTTTGGAATTCTCTTCGATCCGCCCCTAGCAGGAATAATGCAAATATTTTTAATCACCATATCCCCCTTTTTTTCATAATACATCTACATTTCTTAACAACTATTTCAATTTCATTCTCTTTTTTGTTTTGGTATTAGTTTTTATCATATTCCCATCTCAATAAATTCTACGGTTTTTAATATTTCTTTGTGTGTAATTGGAGGCTCCCTTTTTTTTATAATATTAATAAACTTTTGCAATGATGATTTAAAAGCATCAAATGTATCTTTCATTTCTAATTCTAATAAATTATTTGTACCTAAAATGGTTATCTTAAAAGGTAAATAGGTTGCTGCTTCTATAACGGTAATGTTTATTAAAATATTTTTATTTGTTAGATAGACTACATTTACCGTACCATTTGCTTTCGTTGTCCTTACCGATTTTATTGTTTGATCAAAACCGATAATATTTAGTATCGGATCAAGTACATGTATGGAATATTTATCCCAAGATTTCATAACTATCGCATGAATACTTTTTATTTCACCCAGTGTTTCAATTTCTCTTTCTCCCACTGAAAATTCTTTAGCATATTTTAAAGGTGAGCATGTGAATATTTGACCTTGACTTAACTCACTATTTAATATCCTTACTGCCTTGCATCGATTAGCAGCAATGGGTTTATCAATATAAATGGGTACTCCACCTTTTATGAATGCTTCGCTATGTCTGAAATGATTCTCATGATCATCACGTGCTAATAACACTGCATCTACTTTACCAATCATTTCCTCAGGGCTTTTTACTATATTTTTGATATTGGAAGCCTTAGCGATATGGTTTGATATCTCCATTTCCTGTGTCCATATATGAGTAACAGCAGCCTCCTTAATTGCATCGTCTGGAAATTTTTTTTCACTCAAATAATCATGTATCCCAGGAAAGGGGCAATTTTTCATATAGTTGGGGTTATAACCATTAAAAATAGCTGACCAGGAATAAGGGTGACCATTCCCCTCACTCATACCTAGAAGACCAAACTTTAACATCAAATTACCACCTCCTTGGATCAATTAAGGTAACATTATTGATTTGAAAATCCTTGAAATCAATATAAGTTTCCTTTTTTAGTTTTTTGAGTGATTGAACAATTTCCATTATATGATGAAGGTTATTAATACCGACCAGCATGCAATCAATTTGTTTAATTTGCAATATAAATTGTAACGCTCCTTCAAGCTTTGTTAGTTCATGACGAAGAAAAAGAGATTCTAATTTGTAATGGATTGGAATCAAAGATTTAAATTTCTTAGGTAATTTCTTAGGATCTGTCAGTAATAAACCTTGTAAGAATATGGACCTTGCATGTATTTCTATATTTCTTTTTTTTATTTCATCCAGTATATCTGAATGTATTAATCTTTGATCATAAATATTTATTGGTATTTGAAAAATATCAATATCATAATGATCTAATATTGAATTCAATTGGATTTCATCATAAATAGAAACTCCTACTTTTTTTATTAAACCCGTATGTTTCCACTTCATTATTAAATGAAATAATTTATCACTGTTTTGAGCTAATAAATTATCAGCATTGTGAACAAAAATCCCTTCCATCTGATTTACTTTTAATTTATTTAATGATCTAAAAAACGTTTTTTCAACGGCATTTAATTCTTTATTATCAAATATGCTAACATTTAAGTGAGGTATCTTTGAATAAATATTGAATTGACGATTTGATATCAATTCCCCTAATATTTCTTCACTATTTCCATAATTAGCGGCTGTATCAATTGTGTGAATATAGTTTTTATAACAGTATCTTAATATTTCCCGTATTTCAGTTTTAGGAATACGCCCTCTCTGATTCGTTACACCGTAATCCATTCCGAATTGTGCCGTACCTATAATAATGTTTGAAATGCTATTTATTATTTTAAATCACCTCATCAAAACAACAAATGAACTAATAAGTGATTCCCTAGTCCAAAAATCATATAACAGCAAGGTATAAGCATCATCGACATATACTCATTTCACGCTGGAAATAGAAAAAATAAATATTTTTTTAACGATATTTCGGGTATTGGCTTGTCAGTCTATCTATTAATTTCTTTAATCGTTTCCCAGACAATGAAAAATTTGGATATACATAATTGAGGAACTCATCTTTTTTCTTTTTGGTTTCACATTCCCACTTAGTATCCTGAAAATATTTTACTATTAATTCTCCCAACTTTTCTGGATTATGATGAACCATTCCTTTTAGAGCGTTATAATAATCGGAATAACCTGGATTATTAATTAATGAACTGGTAGTTGATAATCTTTCATGCCTATTATTCAAATTGGCCGTATCTGCATTATCTAAGATAAATACTGGTTTATCTGCCAACATAGCTTCCAATCCAACTGTAGACGGGTAGGTAACAACAGCGTCAACATTAGGAAGTATGTCATAGAGTTGATAATTTTTCGTAGAATGTACGAATGGAAATTCCTTTAATAACGTATTCGTTTCTTTACCTGGATAGTCCTTAATAACAATATTCATTTCATATTTATTTATGATTGTTTTTATTAATACTCGCCATTTATCCATATCATAATTTTCTCTAACTGTTACCATTAATGTTTTTTTGTTAGTATCTAAGCTCAATTGTTGGTTAAATTTAATCCGAGATATTGTGCTTCTATTAAATAACTCATCAAATCTAGGATGACCAGTGACTTCAAGCGACTCCACAGGAACTCCCTTTTTTTTATACCAGTCTACTTCAAAATCTCCATAAACAGCATCAATTGTTGCAACCTTTGGCAAATAACCAAATTCATTTGCTATGATTCCATGCTGTATACAAACAGTTGGAATACCTTTTTTTGCAGCAACTAAAGCGAGAATACGATTTATATAACTATGAGTAGTCGAAACAACTATGCACGAAACCGATACTCTATCCAGGAAATTAGTTATCTCTTCAATACAATTTATTATGTGAGATATTTGTATTAAAAACATATTTTGAAATTGTTCATCGTTATATAGTAGATGTTTTTTATAGCCCTTGCAAAGACCACGCGCTTGGTTTTGCGCCTTTTTTACTGCTTTCCCATTATCCACTGCATAATGTTGAAGATATTCGATAGGAATATTATTTATCCCATAAATTGTAGTAGCTGAATTTTTTTTAAGTTTGTTTTTAGAATTCTTTCCAGAGTTTAGTATGATTGTATTTGAGGGGTTAAAGTAAGCTGTAAAGGTTTTATTAGGAAATCGGAGAAGTTTATCTACATGAATGACTACTTTTCCTTGTTTCTTTTCTTTAGACGGATTCTTGGTGTGTAATTGAATAAATGTATTGAATTTCACCTGTACTTCTTTTCGATCTTTAACTTGATTTTTTAGCAGCCTGCCAATATTTTCATCATATAGTTGATTCAATAGTATATTATTGTTTATAACGACACTGTAAAAGTGACAAAATAAATACGATAATGAAAAACCTTTATAATTCAGTTTCTCAAAATCCTCCAGAAAATCCACGTATAACGACCAGTAATTTTTCACAAAAGTATTCATAAGGATTCTTAACCTCCTTAATTTGTATTCTTCAAACATTTTTTCCCATAAAAGCTTATAGTCTACTACTAATTATCTTCTATAAGTGCTACCTAATATGCTTGAATCTGAGTCAGCAAAATTAGTATAGACTATAGCCGCTTCTGTTTTTCCGTGAGGTTCATAATTATTTTGCATATAATGAAGGAATACGTTTACTTATTTTTTATAATTTGAACTTCCCTTTAAGGCAGATCACTTTTTAAAGACTCTTAGAGTATACGCCCTCAAATCAGCTATTGAATCACAGCGAGTTTCTTCTAACTGTTTTAAACCAAACCTCTCAAAAATTTCTTTATATTCTCTTGGGAAAATCCGCCAGTTTTTTGCTTTTTCAGCTTCGATAGTAATTAAATAGCCCCCAGTAATCCTTGCGATGTCTTCAAATACCCATTCACTTTCCGGATGAATATGTTCCAGCACAGCCATAGTAAAGACAAGTTCAAAATGTTTAGTAGGCAGTTCTTTAATTATATCTTCAACAGGTGAATGGATAATGTTAGTGTTTTTGGCTAATAACGGGTATGTTTTTTTTAGTGAACGAATTGCTTCTTCACTTATCTCAATTCCTGTCAAGTTATTAAAGTTGTTTTTATAAAGATAATTTAAATTTCTTCCTACATTACATCCAATTTCAAGTATTTTTCCGTTCTGCTCGATATACTTATTTATATAATTGATTAAAAACTCGCTTCGGTCAATTTTATCCATGTAATAGTCTGGTGAACTATGGCTTTTCCAGTAATCATGGATTTCTTTAAGCGTTTTTTCACTATCATTACTCATATTTTTCTTCCTCCTATTATTGAGATTAAAAGATATTATCAGAAAAAATGTGTTGTTCACTTCGTCTGAAATAATGAAAAGCATAAACTCCATCCAGCCTTTTTTAGATAGGTACTATCTTGTAAGGCTATTAATTAACTTTTTCAATCGTTCTCCCGACATACTGGAATCGGGATAAGCATTCTGAAGGAATTTTTCCCTTTTCTCATGGACGTAAGCTCTCCAATTAGAATCATTAAAAAATCTTACTATCAATTCGCCTAATTGTTTTGGATCCTTTTGAACTATTTCATCTAAACTATCATAATAACCTGTATAACTCGGTAACTTCTTATTCAATACAAATAAAGGTTTGTTTACAAGCATGGCTTCTAAGCATACTGTAGATGGATAAGAAACGATAACGTCAACATTTGGGAGGATGTCATATAAATTATAATCTTGTGATGAATGGACAAATGGAAACTCTTTTGTCAGATCGTGAGGAGTTTTAATAGGATAGTCTTTAATAACTATATTTAAATTTATTCTCTTAGATATTGTATTAATTAAGATTCTCCATTTGGCAATATCTCGATTCCCCCTAACGACGATCATTATTGTTTTTTTGTTTTTATCAAGCCCTAATTGTTTATAAAGCCTAGACCTTTTTACTGTAGAAGGCTGAAATGCCTGATCAAATCTTGGATGACCAGTTATGGCAATAGACTTTTTCGAGACACCCAATCGCTTATACCAACCCATCTCATAATTGCCATATACAGCATCAACTGTAGCAATTTTAGGTATAAAACCGAATTCATTTGCAAGAATTCCATGCTGTATACAAATAGAAGGTATGCCCCTTTCCGCAGCAACTAACAATAAAATACGGCTTATATAACTATGAGTACTAGCTACAAGTAAACAAGAGACAAGAACTTCATCATAAAAATGAATGGATTGTTCGATACAATTTACTATTTCAGCTATTTTTTTTAAAAATAAAGTTTGGAAATTTCCATCCTTATAGAGATGGTGATTTTTATAGGATTTGAACATGGATTTTGCCTGATTTTGCAGCCTGACTATATCTTTTTTTGTATCTATTTTATAGTTGCTTAAATAGTTGACTGGAAGATTAAATAGCGTACTATTTACATAAACACTACCAGATCTTTTTTTATTGTTTTTACTACCCGCCATTACAATCATTGTTTTTGAGCGATCAAAATAATCATTGAACGTCTTTTCTGGAAACCGAAGTATTGTATCATAATTCACTACTACTTTTCCTTGTTTCACTTTAACTAATTGTTTTTTCTTATGAGACAGAATATAGTTATTAAATACCTCTTGAATTTCCTTTTGATCTCTCACCTCGTTTTTTAATTGGTCTGAGAATTTTTCATCATATAAACCCTTCCAAAGTTCTGTGTTTTTTCTAATTAAACTAGGAAAATGACATATAAATGATAAGGAAAATCCTTTATAGTTCAACTTTTGAAAGTCGTAAAGAAAATCAAGGTACAATGACCAGTAATTTTTTACGTACGTATTCATAGTATCCTCCTATATCAATAGATTCTTCAATGGCACCCCACAACTATAATCTAACAGCAATTATGTTGCTCATTAAGTACCCCCTATAGGGGGTTAAGAAAAGTTAATTTCCTACTTTTTTAAATACACGAAGCGTATATAGTCCTAAACCAGCTTCTTTGCAATTACTTTCCGTTACCTGCTTAAAACCAAAGTTTTCAAAAATGGTCTTGTAGTTTCTTGCGAAAATGTGCCAACGTGAAGTTTCTTCTGCTTCTACTGTTATTAAATAAGATCCTGTAATTCTTGCTATTTCTTCAAAAACCCACTCACTGTCTGGGTGGATATGTTCAAAAACTGCCATTGAAAAGACTAAGTTAAAAGAATTAGGAAGGAATTTTTTAATTACGTCCTCAACTGGAGAATTAATAATTACCGCATCTTCCGCAAGTTTTGGATACGTTTTCTGAAGACTAATAGCCGCTTCTTGACTAATTTCAATTCCAGTCATTCCTTTATAGCCATGCTCATAGAGATGATTCAGATTACGACCAACATTACAGCCAACCTCAAGAACCTTTCCTTTTTTCTCAACATACTTTTCTACATATTTCAATAAAAACTCGCTTCTCTCCAATTTATTTGCATATCTCATCGGAGTACTGTTTTTAACCCAATGATCATGAATTTCGTTAAGTTTTGATTCTGTCACGTTAATACCTCCACTTTTTTATACAGGATACAATATAATATGTAACAATAAAGAAAGCGTATTGGCATATGATAGAGGGTAACAACCTAAAAATGATCGCCTTATCTATCCACATTTTATTAGTTTTATGGAATAATTAAATGATCTTGTTAGTCATGTTTAAAGTTTTCTTATAAAAAGTTAGAGAAAGTCTTTTCTCTTCAAAAAAAGCCCTCTATCCCTAAAGATATGGAGAGCTGAATGATCATTTATATTGTAAGTCTGTGAATTAATGCCTTCAGTTTGCTAGTGGCTGTCCCTGATGGATTTTGCCAGCCGATTAACTAAGTCAACCAGCCTATCTCCAGAAGGTTTTGCTGCAGGATATGCTTGTGATAAAAATGCTTCCCGTTTCTCTTCAACTAGCTCTTTAAATTTTTCATCTATGAAATAATTGTTGATCATTTTTGAGATTATTAAAGGGTCTGATTGTACTAATTCACCTAAAGAGTCGAAATAACCGGTATACGTGGGAAAAGGAGTGGACAAAACAAAAACTGGCTTTTTAGCAATCATAGCCTCCAAACCTACAGTAGAAATATAAGAGACGACTAAATCACTATGATGAATTAAATCATATAATTGAAAGTGTTTAGATGGATACAAGTTAGGCGATATGGCAGTGAGTTGGTGTGTCAAGTACGGATAATCTTTAATGACAATATTGTAATCCCCGGTCTTATCAAGTATTTTAATAAGTTTTTCCCATTTTTCAATTTGAATTTTGCCCCTGACAATTATTAGTATCGTTTTCTTATTTTCCTTTAATGCTAATTGTTTCTCTAACTCATTCTTAGAAACAGAAGGATCCTGGTGGATAGTATCAAATCTCGGATGTCCAATTACTTCTAAAGCTTGATCTGATATATCTAATTGTTTAAACCAGTTGATTTCAAAATTTGAATAAACAGCATCAACATCTGCTATCTTAGGCATGTAACCTCGTTCATCTCCAATAATACCATGCTGCATACATATGGTAGGAATCCCTAATTCCGCCGCGACCATGGCAATTGTCCTGCATTGGTAATAATGTGTTGAAGAAAAAATAATGCAAGAGACTGGATTCTTTCTAAAATATCTATTGGCTTCCTCAATACGGTTGACTATTCCTTCTATTTGCATATAAAAATATTTTTTGAATGTTTCATTGTTAAACATTGGGTGACCGGTATAAGTTGATATAATTTTATCCGCTTTATCTTTTAATATTTGGATATTTGAACTTACATTAGCACTGTATTCCTCTAAATAATGAGAGGGAATCCCTTCTACAGGAATACCTTTAATTACTTTTGGTTTTTCGTTAAGCTTATAATCTTGAAGAAAAATAGTGGATGTAGGAGAGAAATGTTTAGTTATTATTTCTTTCGGAAAGCGTATCAAATTATAGGCATCATATAAAACTACTTTTCCATTTGTATGACTTGCCTTATTGAATAGTTTACTTGTTTTTCGGTTTATATGCGATTGTTTATACGTATTGAAAATTTGCTGCAATGTTTTTTGGTCTCTGACTTCATGCGATAAAGATTTTATAAATTCCTCTGATGATAAATGGTCCCAAATATATTTGTTTTCATGGTTCAGACTACGAAAATGACATAAGTAGGGAATAGAGAACCCTTTATAATTTAAATCTTTAAAGACCTCTAAAAACTCTACATACAATGACCAATAATTACGTGAAGTTGTATTCATTTGATTACTCCTTTATATTCCTAGACTGTTGGAAGTCACCAAGTTAGATATTGAAAGTATAGGTCTTTTTTTAACTTGTCAGCCTTTTAATCAAGTTTTTCAACCTTTCCCCTGACTTAGTGGAACTCGGGTATGCGTATCGCAAGAACCTTTTTCTTTTATTCTCTGCGTAGCTTCTTGACTGAGGATCTGTAAAATATTTCTTTATTTCTTCTCCCAATTTTCGTGCATCAGACTGAACCAGATTGCCAAGAGCTGTATAATATCCTGTATAACCCACGAAGGTCTCCTCCAAAATAAATACTGGTTTCTTTGCTAACATTGCTTCCAAACCTACCGTAGAAGAATAAGCAACTACAGCATCAACATTTGGAAATATGTCATAAATATTGTAACCTTGCGTTGAATAAACGAATGGGAATTCTTTTGTTAAAGCATGAGGTTTTTTACTTGGATAGTTCTTAATTACAATATTAAGATTAACTTTTTTGGAAATTGTTTTAATTAATGATCGCCAACTGTTATTATCTTTGTCTCCCCTGACTACAATCATTAATGTTTGTCTATTTGGATTTAATCCTAGTGTTCGATTGAACTTATCCCGAGTAATAACAGAACGTTTATATACCTGATCAAATCTGGGGTGACCAATAATTTCAATTGAGTTATCAGGAGCGCCTATTTTGTTAAACCAGTCTTTTTCAAAGTTACCATATACAGCATCGACTGTAGCAATTTTCGGTATATAACCAAGTCCACTTGAAATAATTCCATGCTGCATACAAATAGTAGGTATTCCTTTTCTTGCTGCAACTAGAGCTAATATCCGACTTTTATAACTATGCGTTGTTGATACTACTATACAAGAGACCGAAACAGCATCTAGAAAATTTATTGACATATCAATCTGATTAATAACTGAGGCTATATTATTTAGCAACCATTCTTGAAATTGATTATTCTTGTAGAGGTGGTGACCTTTATAAGCTTTAAACATAGCTTTTGCCTGATTTTGAACCCGTGAGACTTCTTTATCTGTATTCTTTGCGTAATTATTAAAGTAATAAATAGGTAACTTATTCATTATTTTGTTTGGTCTTCCAACATACTTCCTCTTTACATTTTCTTTTTTTATAATAATGGTGTTTGATAGAGATACGGCCTTTTTCTTCTTCTTAGTTTTAGTTGGTCCAGTTTTATTTCCTTCAGTCTTGCTAACGATTGGAGGCTTAGCCTTTTTCCCCTTACTTTTTCCTGCTGTAAATAATTGAATTGTATTCGAAGGATCAAAATAATCGGTAACTGTTTCTGGTGGAAAACGGAGCAATTTGTCAACATGTATTACTACTTTTCCTTGCTTATTTTTAACTGCAGCTTTTTTCTTATGTGAGAGAACAAACTTATTAAATGCCTCTTGGAATTCACTTTGATTTTTAATGTGATTTTTTAACTTTTTAGCAAACTTAACATCATGCAGTTCTCCCCAAATTGGCTCTCTGTTTATAATAAAGCTAGGCAAATGACATAAATACGGTAATGAAAATCCTTTATAATTCAGCTTTTCAAAATCTCTTAGATAATCAAGGTATAAAGACCAATAATTTCTTACAAAAGTATCCATAGAAACACCTAACCTCCTTTGCTGTTTTTTAAATTAGCTTTTCTTCCTTCAGCAACTCACGTAACGCATTAACATTTATAGGGGGTTGCTTCATAGAACTATATGTCCCATGATTACACTTTTTCGCATTATGGTATCTGACATCCTCTGTACCTGGAATAATATACATATCCTTTAATTCCCATGCTTCACTGGATTCATCATAGGTCATCAATTCTTCATACATTTTTTCTCCTGGTCTTAACCCTATCACTTCGACATGAATATCATCTGTTTTCATTCCATTCTTTTTGCATGTTTCTTCTATTAAGATATTTGCTAAATCCCCTAGTTTGATAACAGGCATTTTTAATACAAAAACCTCTCCACCTTTAGCTTCTTTCAATGCCTTTATTGTCAACTCTGTGGCTTGATTCAATGACATCATAAATCGCGTCATGTTTTTATCAGTAACTGTGATTTTTTTGTCTTTAAGGATTCGTTCTTTGAACAGAGGTATTACAGAACCTCTTGATCCCATTACATTGCCAAATCGGACACTTGCAAAAATGGTTTGTTTTTGGGTCTTATTATATTCAGTTGAAGAAATTAACCGTTCTGCAATAAGTTTCGTTGCACCATACGTATTAGTAGGAGATATTGCTTTATCTGAACTAGTAAATACTACTTTTTTTACATTTTGTAATATGGCAGCTTTTATTACATTATTCGTGCCGTGAACATTTGTTTTAATAGCTTCATATGGATTGAATTCACACAAATCAACGTGCTTCATCGCCGCTAAATGCAATACGTAATCAATATCATGCATAGCTGCAAATAAGCTATCGTAATCACGAATATCCCCGATTACATAACGTAATTTTTCATTATTATCTAGCTCATAACGAAGTTTGTGCTGCTTAAATTCATCTCTGCTAAATATTTTTATATATTTTGGATTCTCTTTCATAATCGATTGCACGATACTTTTGCCAATTGTACCAGTACCCCCGATAACTAATATTTTTTTGTCATTAAAATACACCTAAAACCTCTCCTTCAACTTGGAAGCCTATGATATTGTAAAATAATACTCGTACAGTGATAATATATATATTCAGATATGAACGAACAGTTAAAGACGCTAACCTATGAATGGCTATTTTCTAATAAATAGACAGATGCATCGCAGACATAAAAAAAGAAGCTAATCAACTTAGCTTCGCGGGGGAATTATCTTCAAGTTAGGAAGGAAGAAAGTTTCCTATAAAGTTTTATCTGGCTAAATGCAAGGACTGTTTTTTCAATACCGCTTACTTATCCCTGCACTTGCTCTAACACAATTTACGGGATGAAAACTTATTGTCCGTGCAAATGTCTGATTTATAAAATATTAGATGTTGTTGAAAGATTAGTTCCAATAAAAAACTGCCCCTTTAGGTCAATGACCTTTTGAGCAGTAGATGTCGATCTATTATGACGTTTTATCAGAAAAAAAATCACGTAATTCCTGATAAAAATGATTATTTTTTTCCTGCAAACTATTTATTGATTGCAATACTTCTTCTGTTTCTTCCTTATTAATATCTTTATTTTCTACATCTGATATGGTTTCGTCCATAGCCTTCGTTTCGTCATCCTTGTCATTTTCCTCTTTTGGAGAATTCGTATTATCCATACTGATTAAATGCAGATAAAGCAAAAGAGAAATCGTGCTGTTCTGTTTCATTGTAACAATTGTTTTGCCATCTACACTGGATATTACAGATGGGCTGTTTTCCAGATCTTCTTCAAGAATCTTAATGACCGAAAGCTCTAATAGTTCCTTTATTTTATTATTCATTGACAACGCCCCCCTTCTTTAACCTGCAATATTTATAGAATTAATCGCAGCCATACCATCTTGTTTCCCTTCAAAATAAACGAAACCATCAACACGGATCGTACTGCCAAACGGGATGATAATTTGAAATTCCTGGAATGTTAATTGCTCATTCGGGGGAATCTCATCTGCTTGAACAGGTTTTAAAAAGAAATTGGTATCCGGATCAAAATTCCCCATCTCAATGCGCTCCCATTCAAAATTATGCTGGCTTGACTGAGGTAATTTATAATTTCCTGTAAATTTGAATTCATCCTCTGTAGTAATTTTAAGAAGTATTATTGGAGATGCCAATGTGGTTGCTGACATATTTTTAACATGAAAATCGCCAGTTATTTGATGTGTGGAATACTGTTCATAATCCAATACGATAGTTTGATTAAAATAACAGAATGCCCCACCTTTGAAGCTTGATTTATTTAGATTTTTCAGCTTTTCTTTTATATAATTCTGAGTTTGTCCTAATTCTGCTTCCAGCTGTGAAAGCCTATTTTTTAAATCCATATTCGAAACCATAACAACAATCCTCCCTTTTGTTTGTACCGAACGTAGAAATATGACTTGTCTCTTAAACATATGCTGCAGACTAGGAAAATATTATGGTTCACTTACCGTTAGATATTGAGGTATTGATTAATTGACATCGTTTTTCATTCTATTTCCACCATTTACAAAACAGCAGAAACTAACCAAGAATCTAGTTCATTTTCCCATTTTGTTACAGGGGTTGGATTGTCTGGTTTATTAGTCATAGGGTATAAAAACAGTGAAGATTTTAACCGACTGAACTTATCTTCTTTTATATATCAGACACAGATTCTACTATCACATATAGCCCGATTTGAATGAGCTAAAATTTATAGATTAAGGGACAAATGCTGATTATCTGCATAAATAAGTATTAGGTAAGCAGTATTGCTTGAGGAGTGAATTTAAAATGAAATTTAAAAACAATTATAAGATTACATCCCCTTCTCCGCCAAACAATTCAAAACCAGTAGAGATATCTAATCATAAAAATCCCTACAAAAACACGATTTCAACAGTTCATAGTACATCTATAAGTAATCAAGTTAAACAAATTAAAATTCCGTTTTCAACATATATAGGGATTGATGATTTTCTTCAGCAGCCAATTTTCGTTCATACATCTGAGCGTTCACTTAATTTCAAAGATCATACAGGTATGAGCCCTGATTTTGAGACATATCAACTAAATACTTCCACTTATTATCATGAGCAACCATATGGCAGACTGGTTTTTTCCAACGTTCACGCATTGATGAATTTAAACAAAGAGACTTCTAAAGTATCTAAGGGAAAAAACAACTTCCAGCAAGAAATAAAGAAACCTTTTAAACAACAAGCAACCCCACTTGATGGAGACGATATTTTAAGTACTGCATTACCTTATGCAAGGTTTCTTATTCCTGTTGTAATCGGGGAGTATGATATTGAAATTGTATTAGAAGAACACACGCTAATGGATAAAGGGGTCATCAAGATTTTAGAAGCCTCTACAGATGTTATATTAACAAATTGTAAATTCTTACCTTCTAAATTTAATCCATCTTCAGATCAAGCGAAACGGACAGCTTCAAACGGTATATTATTTATTGAAGGATTTATTCAGGAATCATTGGAATATCTTCCTGCGATTAATTGGGAAAAGAAATCGCCGCGTGAATGGTTAAAGAATGTATATTATCAGGTTGATCAGAAAATAGTGGTAACTTTAACAATTCAATTGCTGCAGTTATTTCAGCTTAATAATTTCCATAGAGTCTAAAATAATAAAATTCCAGCTTGTTATAAAAATCCACGATTGACTCCTATTATAAGTCTAATCAGAACTTTATTAATCGAATATCTTATTAATGTAAAGCTAATAGATTATTAGATTAAAAAATAGGAGGAATTTTTATTATGGTAGGCTATGGTCAAAGACAAAACTATTTTACTAAAAATGCTGTACAGAAAGATCCAAGTCCAACTAAAGTAAATTGTGATGTAAAATCACGTACAGAGGTGCAGCTTCCAGATACTCCAGCTACCCCTGTCGTTAATCCAGATCTGACTGGTGCATTTATTAAAGTCCCGCTTGTTTTAGCTGAAACAACTCTTCAAGTCGTAGTGGAGGCTGACATTCCGCTTGATCCGCCAGCATGTGAGATTAAAAGAGTATTAAAAGATGTTTTCTTGACACAATGTAAACTCGTTCCTGTTGGACCATTTACAGAAATAGATGACTCTGGATTTTTCACTTCTGAAGGTGCTAAGTTATTCGTAGAAGGGTATATTCGTAAAAACATCGAGTATGCACCAAAAGGCTGTAATAGCGCACTACGCACTTTAACAGCAAAAGTTCCATTTTCTGGTTTTGCAGATTTAACTGGTGATCTTATGAATTTACCGATTTTCGGTTTTGGAGAGCAAAGAAGAGCTCAATTTCTTGATCCTAAACATGGAGAATCTCCTCGTTTGGATAAATACTACTTCCAAAATGCTGTTATTTATAATGAACAGCCATTCTGTGAACTTATTAGCGCGGAATTCTTTGAGCTTGACTTTTCTCCTCATTCTTTTGATTCGCATAAGAGCAAATGCTCTCATAGCGACAGCTTCAGCACATTACGTGAAAAAATCGTTACAGATCTTACTTTAAAAGTACTGCAAACTCAACAAATTCCACTTAATGGAAATGGCGGAGCTGCTAGACGACCTGAAGAAGAGTGCTAAACAGTATTTAAATCGATATGAATGATTTGTTAATCTCTTAAATTATGGATGAAAGCAAGTTGAGCTTATTAACAGCTCAACTTGTTTTATTTCTGTGCTTTTGAAGATGTGCATTTTTTTGAAGCTTCCATTTTCAATTATTAATAAAGTTCTCAAGTAATTTCATCATTTCATACGCTCCAGATGAGACATTTGAACACGCAGTAAATGTGATTTCCTGATTCGGATAATACGCCGAGTGAAAATTAACTCCTGGGTCGAAACCCATGAGGTGATATTTTATAACTCCTTTAGTATTTTTTTCAATCCATACACCATAACCATAATACGTACTTCCTTCTTCATGTACAAATGGCGTCAGCAGTTTTTTCGTAAACGTTTCATTCAGCAATTCATGATGAAGCAACGCATGCCAGCATTTACTCATATCCGGTGCTGTTACAAAAGCTCCTCCATCTGATCCTCCACGAATCGGTAGTGAATATAGATTGGTGCGCCACGAACCATGCCTGTCATCGATATAACCAAACGCAGTTCTTGATGGAAGTGCATCCAAGGGAAAATAACCGGAATCCGACATGCCAGCGCGTTGAAAAATATGTTTTTGTACATAGCTCGTAAATTCCCGTCCACTCACTTCTTCAACTATAAGACCAAGTAATATATAACCAGCATTATTGTAATGAAAGCTTTCCCCTGGTTTTCCTTTCATCGGCTTGTTTTGAATTAATGGCAAGAAATCTATTAGGCGACGCAACGTATACATGGGAATTTCCTTCCACAATTCCTCAAAATCATCCATAACTTCCTCATCAAAATAGTCTGGGATACCGGATGTATGTGTCAGTAGATGATGAACTGTTATGGAGTCATCCCAAAGAGGAAAATTCACATCGATTACGTTTTTCAATTTTGATTCAAAGCTTAATGCGCCAGATTGCACAAGTTGACAAATTGCAATTCCTGTAAAAAGCTTGCAGCCTGAGGCAATACCATATCTCGTATTTTGTTTATTTTCCAGTGCATCTGACCGATTGGCATATCCTGAACTAAGCGCTATATCCATTCCCTTTGTATCTTGAACAATGATGGTTCCAGAATAATTATTTTGACTTTGTAATTCCATAAGTTTATTTTTCATACAAATAGTCCTCTCTTTGTTTTAGGAGATGAGCTTAGCAATTACTGAGAGATTAAATAACATAAATTTTATAAATGTTCTTACAATCGTCTCCGTAAACAACATTACCACAATTAACTTGAATTTTTCTATAAATTTTTCCAAAATATGAAACTTCCATTCTTCCTTCAACGTACAAACTATCAAGAACTATGAAAAGAGGTATCAATCAATGTCAAAAGCAGCAATGGAATTAATTGATGTACGGAAAACGATTGGCAAGAAGGAGATCATTAAAGGTCTGTCCTTCACAATCCAAAAAGGGGAAGTATTTGGCTTTATCGGTCCTAATGGTGCAGGTAAAACGACGACCATTCGAATGATGGTTGGGTTGATGAAGCTGACAGATGGCGATGTCCGCATTTTAGGAAATAGTATTAAAACCAACTATAAGAAAGCCGTGCGTGAGGTTGGCGCTATTGTTGAAAACCCTGAAATGTATCCTTTTATGACAGGTGAGCAAAATCTTGCTCACTATGCTCGTATGATCCCCGGCATAACTAAGGAACGGATCAAAGAGGTCGTAGAAATTGTCGGGCTCGAAAAGGCAATGAAAGAAAAGGTCGGCAGATATTCCTTAGGGATGCGCCAACGTTTAGGTATTGCACAAGCTCTTTTACATAAACCGTCGATTTTAATATTAGACGAACCTACAAATGGACTGGATCCGGCAGGGATTCGTGAAATTCGCAGGTACATTCGAAAATTGGCAGAAGAGAATAACGTTGCAGTTATTATTTCCAGTCATTTGTTATCAGAAATTGAGTTGATGTGTGACAGAATTGGCATTATTAAAAACGGAGAACTTGTTGCCACTCAACAGGTACATGAAAATGTGGCAGCAGATAATTTAATGCAAGTTGAAATTGAAGTATCTCCAGGCGAAAAAGCAATGGAGCTGTTAAAAACAGAGATTGAAATTCAAGCAGTCCTGGAAGGCAAAAATATTCACTTCCAACTTGAAAAGGAGAAAATTCCGGAAGCTATTAAAATGTTTGTAAAGCATGATATATCTGTGTATCAAGTAAGCATTACAAAAGCATCGCTAGAGGATAAATTCTTTGATTTGATTGGAGAGAATACAATTGAGTAACTTTTTTAACCTTATTTCTAATGAACTAAAAAAAATCTACGTTGTTAAATCAACATGGATTATGTATATACTGTTAGCTGTGATTATAGTCGGCACTGGAATTTTAAATAATACTGTTGGGGATATCCAAAAAAGCTATGAATCAGATTCATGGCGAACACAACTAGAAGAAGAAAACGCAAGCTTAACGCAAGAAATGGAAGATGAATCTTATTTAGAAACCTATAACTCTATATTGATCGAGCAAAATAATTACTACTTAGAAAATGATATTCAGCCTTCAGGATATGGTGCGTGGCATTTTATTATGGAAAACAAAATGCTATTGTCCTTAGTAAGTTTATTAACGATTATAGTTGCAGCAGGAATTATTGCGAATGAATTTAGATGGGGAACAATTAAACTTCTTCTTATTCGTCCTATTTCCCGCACCAAAATATTAATTTCCAAATACGTATCTGTACTTTTATTCGCTTTATTTACCCTATTATTTGTCTTAATTTTCTCTGGGATTGCAGGTGCTATTCTCTTTGGTATCGAGGGTATGAATCCATATACTCTGTTGGAAAAGAACGGCAGCTTGGAGTACGTGTCTGTTATTGGCGAGATTATTTCAGGATATGGTTACCAGCTCATTATTTTACTCATGATGGCAACCTTCGCATTTATGATTTCAAGTGTATTCCGTAATAGTGCACTTGCAATCGGACTGGCGATCTTTCTCATGTTTGTCGGAAACCAAATTGTCTTCTTTTTTGCAGAACGCTCATGGGCCAAATATATCCTGTTTGCGAACACAGACTTAAGTCAGTATGCGGATGGAAATACGCCATTCATCGAGGGCATGACATTAGGTTTTTCGATTATAATGCTTTTAATCTATTATATTGTGTTTATGCTGCTTGCATGGATTTTCTTTACGAAGCGAGATGTAGCAGGAAACTAATTTTTTCATCATTTAAATCGTAAATTGAAGTTTATACATGGGACGATGATCAAATCCTCATTGGGTCATCTTCCTCTCTCCTTTTCTTTTAAATGCTTTCTAGGTTCACATTTATGAATATCAACTGCATTCTCCTTTGCAATTTACCCAAATACCAATTGTAACCTAATTTCACAAAATCATTGATAATAAGCATTGTTTCGAATATATTTAATATGTATGATTTTTCCTGTTCATTTAATTTCATTACATACATAACGAATTTTTCATGATTTTTATTACTTTTTTCTAATTTTACGAAACCTTTATTATCGTTAATTTGTATATAAAGTAAAGCAACTACAATTAAGGGATGGATGCATATGATGCTATTTGATACACCGATTGAAACGATTTACTTAATAACACTAATTACAGCAGGAATATTAACCATTCTTTACCTCTTATTTGGTGATATTTTAGAAGTCATCACAGAGGCAATCAGCTTTATTCATCCTGTTCTTATTTTATCCTTTATAACTTTTTTCTCTGCTTCAGGATATATATTTGAAGTTCTCACATCCATTAACAGCCTTCTCATTATCGGTATCTCAATTGTCTTTTCTTTCTTATTAAGTACATTGCTTAATGTATTTGTTTTGATTCCAATTTCCTCAGCAGAAGAATCACTAAGCTATACGGAGGATTCGTTAAAAGGAAGAGTTGGCAAAATTATCATTCCAATTCCGGAGAATGGCTATGGCGAAATTATTATCGATAGTAAAAGCGGGATGATTTCAAAACCTGCCGCGGCTTATGAACATAAACCGATCGAATCTGGGAAGCAAGTACTTGTTATTGAAGTAACAAATGGCGTTCTTTATGTAGTTCCTTATGAAACGGATTTAGATGCTAATTTTTCTGTTTAATCTACTCATCCATCTGGATTAGTATTTTAATAAATTTCTTTTGCAAACTTGGCATTTACCAAACTTTAGGTGATTGTCTAACTTGCAATTATGCAGATAGAAAGTTATATACATATCTGCCAACTACAAAAAGGAGGATAAATTATGTTAGAAAGTATTTCAGTAGGTATTTGGGTCGTAATTGCTATTGTTGTATTTTTATTAATTGCACTTATCGCTGTATTTATGACAAAGTACCGCACAGCAGGCCCTGATGAAGCACTTATTGTAACTGGTAGTTACTTAGGTGGAAAGAATGTACATACAGATGAATCTGGGAATAAAATTAAAATTATTCGCGGTGGAGGTACATTTGTATTACCTGTTTTCCAACAAGCAGAGCCACTCAGCTTACTATCTAGTAAACTGGAAGTATCAACTCCAGAGGTCTATACGGAGCAAGGTGTGCCTGTAATGGCCGATGGAACTGCAATAATTAAAATTGGCGGCTCGATTAATGAAATTGCTACAGCTGCTGAACAATTTTTAGGTAAGTCAAGATCGGACCGCGAGAATGAAGCAAAAGAAGTTCTTGAAGGACATCTACGTTCCATTCTAGGTTCTATGACTGTCGAAGAAATATATAAAAACCGGGATAAATTTTCCCAGGAAGTGCAGCGTGTTGCTTCACAGGATTTAGCAAAAATGGGATTAGTCATCGTATCTTTTACTATTAAAGATGTAAAAGATAAAAATGGTTATCTTGACTCATTAGGTAAACCTCGGATTGCCCAAGTGAAGCGTGATGCAGATATTGCTACTGCTGAGGCGGATAAAGAAACACGGATCAAACGTGCTGAAGCTGCTAAGGACGCACAAAAAGCAGAATTAGAACGCTCAACAGAAATTGCTGAAGCTGAGAAAGAAAATCAATTGAAGACAGCAGAATACCGCCGTGAACAGGATATTGCAAAAGCTCGTGCTGACCAAGCCTATGACTATGAAACTGCACGTGCGAAACAGCAGGTTACAGAGCAAGAGATGCAAATTAAAATTATTGAACGACAAAAACAAATTGAGTTGGAAGAAAAAGAAATTCTGCGTCGTGAACGACAATACGACTCTGAAGTTAAGAAGAAAGCAGATGCTGACCGCTATGCGGTTGAGCAATCAGCTGTTGCTGAAAAAGCTAGACAAATTGCTGAAGCAGATGCGAATCAATACCGTATTGAATCACAAGCAAAAGCAGAAGCAGAACAAGTCCGCGTAGATGGTCTTGCTAAAGCTGACTCACAACGGGCACAAGGGGAAGCAGAAGCAGAGATTATCCGTCTAAAAGGTATTGCGGAAGCGGAAGCAAAAGAAAAGATCGCCGAAGCATTCGAACAGTTCGGTCAAGCAGCTGTACTCGATATGGTTATGAAAATGCTTCCTGAATATGCGAAAGAAATTGCCAGTCCACTTGCGAACATCGATAAAATTACAGTTGTTGATACAGGAAGCAGTGGTGCAGATGGCGGAGCAAATAAGGTTACCGGCTATGCAACAAATCTCATGTCAACTCTACAAGAGTCCCTCAAGGCCTCTTCTGGTATTGATGTGAAAGATTTACTGGAGAATATTACAGGAAAAAACAATTTACCTGACGATATTGACTTTGACCAAATTCGCTATGCCAAGAACAAAGAGAATGAATTAGCTGCAAGTGAAGCTGATCATTCGAATTAAATTGAAAGGAACGGTCTGATTGCAGACCGTTCCTTCTTTATTAGCTCTCTTCTCCATTCAAAATTAGATTGAAATCAATCTTCGCTTTTAAAGAATCCGATACAGAGCAATATTTTTCTTCACCAAGGTTAATTGCACGCCAAACTTTCTTGCTATCAATATCTCCATCAACAATAAATGTTACTTGAATTGCTGTGAAACCCTTTGGCGCCTCCTCTTTACGCGTTCCATCTGTAATAATTTCAATTTTAGTTATTTTTTCTAAATGTGGTCTTAAAATCATCGTTACATCAATTCCAATACATCCAGCTAAAGAACCAAGCAGCATTTCAGTTGGCGTGGCCCCTTTACCTAAACCGCCATAGGCTTCTGTTGCATCCATATAGGTGGCGTATCCTGAATCACCAACTGATTCAAATGCTCGTCCACCTGTCCATGTTGTAGTTACTTTCATAATTAAAAACTTCCTTTCTTAATAAGTTAAACTAGTACCTGGACCAACCGGTATACCCAATACATACCAAATCACAAAGAATAAGCTCCAGCAAATAAGAATCGTTATGGAATAAGGCAGCATTAACGAAATAACAGTTCCTACTCCATTTTGTTTGCCGTATCGCTGTGCAAATGCCACAACTAACGGGAAAAATGGCATGAGTGGGGAAATGATATTTGTTGATGAGTCCCCAACCCTATATGCTACTTGTGTTACTTCAGGAGAAATCCCCATCTGCATAAACATCGGGACAAACACTGGAGCCATAATTGCCCATTTCGCCGAATCTGCAGCAATAAACAAATTAATAATCGCAGTAATAAAAATCAATGCAGCAAGCAATGGCACCCCATCAAAATTTATCGCCTGTAAAAACGCAGCGCCCTTTACTGCAATAATGGTTCCTAAATTCGTATAATTAAATAATGCGACAAACTGAGCAGCAAAGAAAATCAGGACAATAAATCCCGCCATCGTTTCTAAGGACCCTGTCATTAAATGCGCAACATCCTTATCATTTCTTACTGATTTTGTTACAATTCCATAAATGACACCAGGTACTAAAAAAATGACCATCATCAGAAAGATAATACTGCTCATAAACGGGGAAACAATAATGCTCCCCTCATCACCGCGTAATGGAGCATTTTCCGGAATGACGAGTGCAGCAATCACAGCTACTGTAACAAGAATAGAAATATTTGCCCATAATAATCCCCTTTTCTCGATACTTGTTACTTCATTTTTATTTTCAAGGGGTTCACTAGGTATATATTTTCCTAATTTCGGCTCAATAATCTTATCTGTAATAATCGTCCCGATAATTACAATTAAAAATGTAGAAGCAATCATAAAGAACCAGTTATCTGTTGCATTTACAACGTAATTTGCATCTAATATTCGTGCACCTTCTGTGGAAATGCCACTCAGCAGCGGATCATTCGTTCCTAACAATAAATTGGCAGAATAGCCGCCAGAAACACCTGCAAATGCTGCAGAAAGCCCCGCTAACGGATGACGTTTGAATCCTAAGAAGATAATCGCCCCTAATGGAACAAGCACGACATATCCAACAGACGCTGCTACATTGGACATAACGCCCATCAAGACCACGATTGGAGTGACAAGCTTCCTTGGAGCTTTGGTCACCGTATTTGTCATAATCGCACTGATATAACCGCTCTTCTCAGCTACACCCACACCAAGCATGGCAACAAGTACAGGACCCAATGCCACAAAGGATGTGAAATTCGTTACTACACTAGAGAACATATATGCAATGCCTTCAGGTACAAGCAAGCTAATAGCATCTACATTGAGTGTTTCAATTTGTCCTGTTTCATTATTCATGCCTTCAAAGCTGACACTTACTCCAAATATAGAGAGAACATGCGATAGTGCGATAACAATTAGCGTAAAAAGAATAAAGATGGTTATCGGATGCGGCAGCTTGTTCCCTTTTTCCTCAATAAAATTTAATAATCGAATTGATTTCGATGTCTTTTGTTGACTCATGTTGTAACCCCTTCTTAATTTCTTTCATACCTAGTATACAGATGTGACAATTAATTTCTAGAATTATGCTTCAACATACCTAACATAAATAAAAAATCACGTCATCGATCTTTTTTGAAAATAGAACGATGACGTATTCATCATTTACTTCATTTCAGCAGAAACTTGCCATGTAATTCCAAATTTATCTTTTACTTGTCCATAAGCTGGACTCCAATCCGTTTCTTGCAGCGGCATTATTACCTCTCCATCGTCTTGTAATTTTGCAAACAATTCATTCGCTTCAGCTGCAGTATCTGGTAATATAGCAATACATAACTGCGAACCTAACTGGTAAGGCTGTCCAGGAAAAGTATCTGTAATCATAAGTTCTGAATTACCTATCTTTAAACTAGCATGCATTACTCGATTCTTTGCTTCAGCAGACGGCTTAAATTCCGGATTATCAGGCATATCACCATACGTTTGAATCCCCAACACCTTTGCTCCTAATGTATCTTTATAAAAATCAACAGCTTCTATTCCCGTGCCATCCAAAATAATATATGGATTAATCCGTAATCCCATTTTATACACCTCATTTAACTTATTGGATATTAGTTTTATTATTCCCCGATAACTATTTCTAAATCCAATGGTGATTATGAAGAATTAGGTAATCACTATAATTGCCAAAGTGCTTTAATAATAAGGAAAGCAGTCTATCCATTTTCGAAAATTTATGGCTGTATACAATGCTTGAATCCATGCCATTCTAGTTAACTTTAAAGCTAGCATTCTAACTCAACGAATGCTAGCTTTACCAGGTCGGATACGTCCTTTATTAAGGTATTATTTATTCTCTTATAACTTTTCATTTACTCTGTTGCAAACCAAATTCTTACTGAACTTCCTGTAAATTAAATGAAACAATTCGATCTGTGTTCGGATTATAAACAACAATTCCTTGTACTCTCAACGTTTCTTGAGGTGACTGTAAAACAAATTCAAATGTTTCTCTAACTAAGGAATGGGAGAGCATTGTTTTTCCAATTGCATTATAGTCGGTAACATTAAAGTTTGGATACGCCGCTTCGGTAACTTCCAATAAATATTTCCCCCATTTTTCTTGCTCCAATTCAGGTGAAGGAATGATTTCAATATTAATGACTCCCACACTTGTGTTAACGCCCAATGCTTCAAATGCCCTTCGATGTAAATTGATCCGATTCGCCGGATAGCCCGAAACTTGATCGACGACTTTTACAATAATTTCTCTCCCATATGGAGCAGAAATATTTCTGATTTTAAGCATTTGTCCACATTCATAGGGGGAATTTTCTCCAACAGCTGCTGTCATATACTCATTTTCTGACCAAGCTATACCGCATTTTGTTACTTGTCCCCCATCTGTCCATGTAGCTTGACCTCTAACCGTTTGCTGACGATCAAAATAATCAGTATTGATTGGATAAGCATGCTGATTATCATAAGCAGCAGGCTGCTGTCCATATGGCATGTATTGATGAGGATCATGTACATTATAACTTCTATTCGGCCAGTAAGGATAATAAGGATTCATCTGGTTTTCCTCCCGTCATTATAGAAAACTTAGCATTGCAAAATATTCGATTGACTGACATTGTTGTGTAAAGTTAAACTTTCCAACCTAAAAAACCTTCCTGATAATATATGTATCAGGAAGGTTGACCTGTGACAGGCGTCTTGTATGAATCATTTTTTTCTAAGCTAACAGCGTTAAAAATAAAATTTGTCTCGATTTCTTCTAGTAATTCTTAACTTACGAACCTGGAAATAAAAGATGGTTATTACACCGATAAAAAACACAATTGAAAGATAGGTGCTAGAAAAAAATCTTTCCATAACAATAGATGCAGCACTTGGTTGATTTTCGGATGATCTTGCAGCTACTGCCGGCTTGTCCTTTTTAATTTCATCAAGTTGAAACGTATCAACTGCTTCGCCATCCTGGTTCATCATTTTTAAGACTCCATTTACTTCCACTTTTTCTACAAGTTTATCGTTCTGTGCATGTGTATAAACAATCTTTTCAGGTGTAGCATATTGCTGATCCTCAAACGTGAAAGTTGTTCCCTTTGGTATACTTGATGTCGTAAAGTTTTCAAATCCATAATCTAATAGTTTGATTGTATCATTATAGGCATCTTCTACAACATTACTTTTTAGCGTGACTGTGATTAATTTTAAATCATCTCTTTCCGCAGTAGTTGCTAATGTATAACCTGATTGAGAAACAAAACCATTTTTCCCGCCAGTAACTCCCTTATATGGAATTTCCTCTTTAACTAATTTATGATGTGTTTGAATCGTTGTATCCCATGTTTTTCCGTGCCAATCCATTTCCTTCGTGCTAAAGATATCCATAAATACATCATTTTTCATTGCGTATTGGGTTATTTTTGCTAAATCTTCTGCTGTTGTAACATGATTTTCATCAAATAAACCGTGTGGATTTTCAAAGTTTGTTTGTTCAGTTCCGATTACTTCTTTCAGATATATATTCAGATCTTTTGCGAACGACTTTACATCACCACTCAAATGCTCTGCAATTGCAATTCCAGCATCATTTCCAGAATTAATCAGCAATCCTTGAATAAGTTTTTTTAAACGTACTTTTTCTCCCTTTTCCAGGAAGACAGTTGTTCCATCTACCTTTCTAGCATTGCCGCTTACTGTTACAATATCATCAAGCTTTCCATTTTCAATTGCATAAATCGCAGTTGCAATTTTTGTTAAACTGGCAGGATACATCGGTTCTTTTGCATGCTTTTCATATAAAACTTTCCCTGTCGAAGCTTCCATTACGATTGCAGAATCACTCTTTATCTGCAGTGATTCTTCTCTCGAATCAGCCTGTGCTGTGGAAACGAGTACTGCATTCATGGTGACAATTAATGTCATCATCCAAGCTATTTTTCTCATACGAACACTTCCCCATTATTTGTTTTTCTATTTGTTGGTTTATCACAATGCGGAAAGATGCACTTAGAAAAACAAATCACGTCTTATACTAACCTAAACGTATGGTACAAATGTGTAAATACCTTTCTGGATTTGTAATTAACACGTAATGTTAAGTAATTAGGCTGTTATAATTCTCAAACTTCCGAAAAAAGAAAACAGTATACATTTCAGAATGTATACTGTTAAACACTAAGTGTTTGATTGTTATATGCGGTCAATAAAGCATGTCAGAACTTGTGCTTCTTCATCATTTACTGGTACAAACAGATGTGGCTTAGATCCTTGGAAATATGCACTATCTCCTTTTTCCATATAATGCTTTTCACCATCATAAAGCAAATAAATAGTTCCCTCTAAAATATAAATAAATTCATCCTGGGAATGTGTGTAGGTTTTTTCCTGTCGCAAGTTAATATTCTTTGGGGTGACATGTACAATTGTAGGTTCGATTCCACTGTATTTAGATCTGTTTGCTAAAAGCTCATATGAATACCCCATGCTCTCGTCACCTACTGTAGATTGCCGATTAGACTTCTGCTGGAGTACAAGATCCTGTTCCGTCTCATCATCCAAAACCCAGGAAAGCTGCACTCCCAATGCATCACTGATTTTAGATAGGGTTGCAATTGCAGATGCTGTTTGTCCATTTTCAATTTTCGATAAAAGACTTTTTGAAATACCGCATTCATCAGCTATTTGTTGCTGGGTCTTTTTATTTCGTAATCGTATTTGTTTTACTTTTTTTCCTATGCTCTGAAGATCGATCGAACTCAGTCCTTCCACCTAAAATCATATGTATATATTTTTTAATCATAGAATAGCCCCCCCAACTAGTCAAGACAAGAAAAACCATCACCGTAGCAAAATCATTTGCTAGAGTGATGGTATTACCAGGTTTACTGTGCATTAGCAAAGTATGCTAAAGACCGGCTCGGTAAGGTTTTACCAAGTTTGTTTTGAATAAATATACCAGCATTCTGTATTTTCATCTCATCGATTCCTGTTTTAATTCCTAATCCGTGCAAAAGGTAAAGTACATCATTTGTAGCAACATTTCCTGCCGCACCTGGCGCATATGGACAACCACCTAATCCGCCAACAGTGCTATCAAATCGGTGGATACCAAGATGCATCGCTGTCATAATATTTGCAATCGCCATTCCTCTTGTATCATGAAAATGAAGTATAAGCTTATCTTTTGGATAATGTTTCATCAGTACATCAAGCAGCTGCTCTACCTGGGTAGGAACCGCTGTACCAATCGTATCACCAAGTGAGAGATCATCTGCACCAGAAGCAAATAAATTCTCACAGACCCGCAATACTTGATCAGGAGTTATTTTCCCTTCATACGGGCAATCAAAAACAGTAGAAACATAACCTGTTATGCGCTTGCCAGCCTGTTTTGCTTCACGAATGACTTCGTCTAACACCGGATACGTTGCATCGATTGTTTTATTAATGTTCTTTTGATTATGTGATTCACTGGCCGACATGAATACAGAAGCAGCATCAATCCCTGCGTCCAGTGCAAATTCTAAACCCTTCATATTCGGAACAAGTGCTGAGTACACTACTTTCGGATTCCGTTTAATTTGTCTTCCTACTTCACGTGCATCGGATAAAGCCGGTATCATTTTCGGATTAACAAAAGAAGTGTATTCAATTTCTTCCACGCCTGAATCTGACAGCATATTAATCCATGCGATCTTGTCAGCTGTCGAAATCCATTTCTTCTCATTTTGTAATCCGTCACGTGGTCCTACTTCCTTTAATTGAACAAATTTAGGTAAGTGATTCATTCAACCCCTCCTCCATTCTGTGATAGGAAAAATTCATAAAAGAAATATTTATTTACAGTAAAAAAATGAATGAATACGCTTACAAATCGTATACCCCGAATTACCGCCACCAACATATACTAATGTAAAAAAGTCTTATACTCATTATATTCAACTGTGTTTATTTTGATTCAACATTGTTGAATATAGTATATAATAAATATTCTAACAAAGTCAATTTAAATAAACTTTTTAAAAACCAAAAAGCTGCATTCCTATTTGGACCACAGCTTTTTGGTTAGGTTCATTTAATAGCATTGATTAATTACTTTCCTTCTTGCGGATTAGCAATTAGCCCCATAAATAAAATTGTACCTGTCTCATCATCTGTAATAGCGATGAAAAATGGCCGGTTCACTTCCATATGAAATGGCTCATTTACCGGTGCCGATGTTGTTTCCATCTCAACCGAAGTCGCAGCAGCTGCTTCTGTTCCTTTTTCATTCACATCGATAAATGTTTTTTGCTTTATCTGGCTAATCCAGAGCGGATCATCTGTCTCTATCATTTTTGAGAAATTTGCCTTCTCTTCATTAAATGCATCAGCCATGCCAAGCTGATTTAATGTGTCATTTAATACTGCTTCATATTCGAGTTGAAATGTAGGAAGCAGAATCGTTCCTTCCTTTTTCTGAAATTCCGATTTCCATACGTTCCAGTTTTTATTTGTTAATTGACTCTGAAAATCTGCCAGACTCGTGTTTTCTTTTGGAAGAAACACATTCATACTCATTGATTCATCTTCCCCATATGGGAGAGAGACTGCTTGAAATTCTTCATTTTCCAGGTAAGCTAAATTTTCCTTTAATGACATAAGGGGAACATCTTTTTTTGTACCATCCGGAAGATTAAACGGTCGATTTTCAGTTTGCTGTTCATCAAATTCATATGTCCAATTTCCATCGAAATAAATGGCATTAATAAGCACCGCAACTAAATTCGGATCTAATGGAGCTTCGATGATATCCTCAATTTTATCATTTGTTGCTTGTTTTACCCAATTATTAATTTTCGCGGGACTTTTTGCATCAGTAATATCCATTTCTTCTAGTTCAGCATTAAAATAATCCTTATTATTTTCAGCAAATGCACCTTGAAATTGGTAATCATTATTTAACCAAATAGAATTTGCAATGTTTAACTCAATCTGCTCTGAATGCTTATGGAGTAAAGATATGTGTGAAGCATTCGCTTGATTTAGTTCTTGTTCATCTATCCCTTCTGCCTGCAAAACTTTTGCAATTTCTTCTTTCGTCTGACCTTCTGCACCATTGTAAATCATGGATAATGCCATGAATAGGCTTGTTGGTGATATGAAAAGATTGCCATCTTCATCAGAATCAACTTCTCCCAACAGATTAAATGCTAATTCATTATTAGGAGTAATAATTTGTTCGTAATCACTTTCTCCATACTCAACATCACTTGAGATATCCAATCCATTTGTTGTGCCACAGCTGCTCGCTGCAGCTACAAAACCCAGCAATAACATGGGATATCCAATTATTTTTTTCATTCCGCTCACCACCCTTTATTCATTAGTCTGTAAAAGTCAGAAAACGTTACAAAATATAAGAAATTAATAAAAGTATTGTATTAAATAAAGAGTAGCCTTAGGTGAGATTTTAAATCAATTAACTAATAAATTTCTAAATACTCGATCAACGCTTCCAATATGGCATTCTTGTTTAGTCATTGTTATAATTTGTAATATTATCGAAACAAAATTTAAGGTAAGGAAGCGAAACAATGAAGAATAGTTGGAAAATATTTTCAACCGATATGAAAAAAACGGGAACAAACTGGATTGCATTAGTGATTATTGGAGGGCTTATTCTTCTTCCATCCCTTTATGCCTGGTTTAATATAAAGGCTTCGTGGGATCCATATGGTCAGCTTGACCGAATGCCAATTGGTATTGTAAATGAAGATTCAGGAGCAACCATCCGTGATGAAGCTATAGATGTTGGAGACGAATTAATTGAGACCCTGAAAGAAGACGACTCGATGGACTGGAATTTCACAGACCGTCAGACTGCGATGGATCGCGTTGAATACGGCGATTATTTTGCCGTTATTATTATCCCAGAGGATTTTTCAGAAAAACTTGCCACTGTAATCAGTGACGAGCCGCAGAAAGCAAACGTTGAATATTATGTAAACGAAAAAATAAATGCTATTAGTCCGAAGATGACAGACAAAGGTGCAAGTGTCATCGTAGAAAATGTAAGCAGCCAATTCATTTCTACTGTTAACGGGGTTATTTTTGACTTATTTAACACGATTGGAATTGAATTAGAAAGTGACTTACCGGATATGGAACGTTTTAAAAATTATGTTTTTGAAATGGAAGAAAGATTGCCAGAAATCCATGAAGTGTTGACTAGTTCTTTGAAAGATGCTGATCATGCTACAGAAATCATTCACAATGCACAAGATTTAATGCCGTATGCAAAGCAAATTACAGCAAATGGACTTCAAACAATTGATGATACAGTGGCATTTCTAAATGAAGCTGAAAATCGTCTAAATGAATTGGCTCCCGAAGTAGAGGAAAAATTAGAGCACGCACAAGAAATCTCAGCAAACATTAATACATTCCTGCAAGATATTCAAACAGCTGATATTGATTTTAACAACAGCGAACAGTTGTCTGAACAAATCAATGCGCAAACTTCTCAAGCCATTGAGCAAATTAAAGCTATCGAGACAATTTTACAGCAGGTAGAAGCACAATCAAATGCTGAGAATGGAAATGAGGATGGAGTCGAGAATGGCAATGAGAGTGAAAATGAAAATGAGAATAAGAATGAAAGTGAAAGTAAGCCAAGCCAGCAAGAAATTGATTCAGCATTGGAACAGCTTGCTACATTAAGAACAGAGCTAGAAGATATTCAAGATCAAAGTTCAGACCTTCTGACATTTATTGGCGAATCAAGTGGAGAAGTGAACCAGATTCTCGATGAATTGAAAGAACGGGCAGCCACTACAAATGAATCTGTAGATGCCTTTGTAAAAGAATATAAAGAAAACATTGAACCTACTGTATTGGAGAATATAAATAATGCTCAATCAACCTTGAACGATGCTCGAGGAATATTGCTTGAAATACAAGAAACTATTCCAGAGATCGAAAACATTTTAGCCAACACCGATACCAATCTCGCTGAGGGAAAAGAATTATTGGAAAATATCCTTGGTGAGTATCCATATGTGAACGATAAAATTAATGAAATAGCGGATCGAATTCGACAAATCGAAGGAGAAACTGACCTAGAAGAAATAATACAGCTGCTGCAAAACGATCCAGATGCAGAAAAAAGCTTCTTCTCAGAGCCAATTGTATTGGATGCGAATAAAATTTTCCCAATTGCCAACTATGGTACAGGCATGACACCATTTTACACAGTGTTAGCGATATGGGTTGGCGGTTTACTGCTTATTTCGCTATTATCAACGGACGTTCACAATCCTGAAGGCTTTACAATACGAGAGCAGTATTTCGGAAAGCTGTTCACATTCATGACAATCGGCATCTTGCAGACATTGATTATCACTTCAGGTGATCTCTTGTTATTAAGGGTTGGAGCAGCTCATCCCGTCTGGTTAATTGTGTTTGGCCTGTTCATCAGTATCATATTCATGGTTATCATTTATACACTTGTTTCCGTATTTGGTGATGTCGGCAAAGCAACCGTAATTGTTCTATTAGTTCTGCAAATAGCAGGGTCTGGCGGAACTTATCCAGTTGTCTTGCTGCCAGATTTCTTTCAAATGATTAACCCATTCCTTCCGTTCACCTATGCGATTGACTTGATGCGCGAAGCGGTTGGTGGAATTGTTTGGAGCCGTGTATTACGTGATGTGACAGCCTTATTCTTATTCGGACTTGCTGCATTCCTGCTTGGAGTCTTTTTGAAACAACCGATTAATAAACAGACACGTAAATTAATCACTAAATCCAGGGAGTCTGGCATGTTTCATTGATTTAAATTAATACTTAACTTTATACGGTATAAACAATAACCCCCATTAAAAGCATGTTTAAATGCTTTAATGGGGTTTTTGTGAAATTTATATTTATCATATGCCTTTGTCAGCCAGCACACGTTAGCCTCTGCAATATAATGCGACCGGGACATGTGATACTTGGTGAGAAGCTAGAAATAGGAATACTTGCTCTAACCAAATCGTCTTCTCTGATCTCCTCGTCTGGTGCCTCTGTCCCCACTGTCGCTATAGTTTTGCTTAATAGAAGCTTTGAACTGTTCTTCTCCCCTATTATATACTACCAATGATAACTTTTGTTTATTGGCATTTCAGCTTTATAATTCTTGCGACAAACGAATCATATCTCGACACCATATTCCATTTTCATAAATAGGTGTATCATAATGCCTTATAAAAAAATTCCTATCAACATGTGTTATTCGAAATCCGCATTTTTGATAAAGGGCCAGCTGTCCAATACTCGAATTTCCTGTTCCTATCTCCATCATTTTATAGCCAACCATTTTAGCTCGCTCAATTGAATTTAATACTAACATTTTACCTATTCCATTTCCTTGCAGAGCTTTTTCCACAGCGAGGTTTGCCAATTCAATTTTATCTGTACTTGTCGGTACAAGAATATAAACACCGATTATTTGGTTATTATTCTCCATCACGTAGCATTCTCCACGCTCTAAATACTTGCTAACAAGCATTTGAGAAGGATCAGCCAGCAGCATTAAGCCCATTGGCGGAATTTCGTGTTGATCCAATTTTCTAATTTTCATTTCATTGATACTCCTCACGAAATTTATGCTGCTTATACCATGCCAAGAACCGCTTGTTTTCTATTACATTCAATGTACACGGAGCCTCAGCCTGTTCTTCCAGCTTTCGATGCTCCTCGGGAAATTCATTTTCAACATCTGTCCTTATGTATGGGAGCTTTTCCTGAGCTTTTTGTGAACGGATATTGACTCGCTTAGCACCTGCAAACACATAGTTTAGTTGAAACTTTGTAAAAGCAATATGCAGAATTTCTGCTTTTGCCAATGCATTATAGCCTTGTCCCCAAAAGGGGTAACCAATCCAAGTACCAATGTGACACGTATTATTTATACGATCAATATCCTTCAATGTAATCACGCCAATTGGTTCTCCAGTATCATTTAGTATAACTCTAGAGAACTGTTTTCCCAACTTTTCCTGTTCGAGAATATAAGTGATAAAATTTCTAGTCCCTTTAACAGAGGTTTGCTCATCATCTAAACCTAACGCGTCTTTAACTTGAGGTACTGAGGATAGACGAGATATTTTTTCTGCGTACTTTTTTTGGTGTGGGACTAAAAATAAAACCGTCATTTGTTATGCTCCCCCCTATAATGCTGTTTTTCATAAGCCGAACCTTTTTTCCTTATTATTATAACCAAAATTTGCTTATACAAGCTTTGCATAGACACATGTATCTCGCAGTTCATTCGTATCTGGAGAAAGATCATCATTTTTTAAAATACCTTCTAACACAAAACCTAACTTCTCCGGAATTGCCCGGCTCTTTTGGTTCCTTGTATCACAGCGAATTTCTAACCGCTTGGCATCTAATTCGGTAAATGCGAAATTGACAATTCCTCGTACCGCTTCTGACATATATCCTTTTCCACTAAAGCGAGTATCAATCCAATAACCAATCTCAAATTTAGGAATAGCCCAATTAACCCGATGCAGGCCTGAAGAAGCAATAAATGCACCAGTCTCTTTATGAAAAACGAGCAATCTAAGATCTTCTCTTTTCAAAAATGAAATATAAGCTGAGCGAATATTCAACTCGACATCTTGTGCCGTTTGCTCCTGCCGGGCAAAGGGCATCCAAGGTTTCAATTCATTTATTGATGCTTGAATAGCTTCATAAACAGCTTTTCCATCACCTGGTCTTGGTATGCGAATTATGAGTCTTTCTGTTAGGAATTCCTCTGGAAACACTTTCAAAATCGGATTCATCTTTGTCACCATCCAAATTTAAAATCATGTCTGAACAATAATTGTTAGAGTAATTATAACAAGGAAATTAATTCATGAATATTTTCATCCAATAAAAAATACCAATAGATAAAATCCATTGGCATTTTTTGAACAAATGATTCCTTATTCTTTATTTCTCAACTTAGCTTTTTGCTTTAACTTTTCCAGTCTTAGTGACTTCATAAGCGCAAACACCATCAACAGCAAAATAATTGAAAATGGAAAAGCGGCAATAATCATCATGTTTTGTACTCCTTGAAGCCCACCACTGTATAACAACGTGATCGCTGTTAAGGAAAGAACAATACCCCAAATAAACTTAATCCAATTTGGTGGATTTAATGATCCATTTGTAGAATGCATGCTCAAAACAAACGTCGCTGTATCAGCAGAGGTAATAAAAAATACAGCAATTAAAATGATCGTTAAAACTGATGCAATTGTGCTAAATGGCATTGTGCTTAACATACCAAATAACATCTCTTCCTCTGCAAGAGCCGAAATATTCATAATGCCTTCTGCTTCAAGATAGATTCCTGTCCCTCCAAGTAATGAGAACCATATAAACCCAACTATAGAAGGTACAATTAAAACCGCAATTGAAAATTCCCGAATTGTACGACCTCTTGATACTCTTGCGATAAAAGTACCTACAAATGGAGACCAAGCGATCCACCAAGCCCAATAAAACATTGTCCAATCACTAATCCACTGGCGATCTTCAGGACTGCCAGGTGCAGTACGTAAACTTATTTCAGGCAGGGTCTGAATATAGGAACCAAGAGTATTCGTGAAAAGATCCAACGAATATAGAGTAGCTCCACCAAATATCCCTATGAATAAAAGCAAGATAAAAGCTAACACCATGTTCAAATTACTGAGTAAACGAATCCCTTTATCTAAACCTGTCATAGCAGATGTTAAAAATATCATACTTACCACGATAATGATAATTACTTGAATAAAGAATGAAATTGGTAAGTCAATTAAATATGAAAGTCCCCCATTCATTTGTACTGCACCAAGACCAAGACTGGTTACAATACCTGTAACCGTTGCAACCAAAGCAAAGATATCGATTACTTTACCCGATAGACCTTCTGTATTCATAATCGGTGAAAGTGTAGCACTAATTAAACCAGACTTTCCTTTTCTAAAATTAAAGTACGCAATACAAAGGGCAATAAAGGCGTAAACTCCCCATGCATGTATTCCATAATGAAAAAAGACAAATCGCATGGCTTCTCTCGCTGCTTCATTTGTCCCTTCAGTAACGGTAGGAGACTGAATGGCAAAATGTGATAGCGGCTCTGCAACACCAAAAAAGACCAGACTAATTCCCATGCCAGCACTAAATAGCATCGCGAACCAAGTTAAATAGCCATATTCTGGCTTATCATCAGTTTTTCCAAGCTTAATATTTCCATAAGAACTTACAATAAAAAACAAGGATACAACCACAAAAAATGAAACGACTATTAAATAATACCATCCAAATGTTGTAGAAATAAAACGTTCAATACTTCCGGTTATGCTCTCAAGGGTGTTGGGAAATATGACACCAGAAAAAATAATTATGGCCAGTATCCCGATGGCCCAATAAAAAACAGGTTGTACTTTGTTTGTTGACTTCATTCTAAAACTCCTTTTAATATGCTTTACATCATTTAAGTTTCGCTACAATTTGTTCGATTTTGTTTAAATCGAGAGCTGATACTTTTCTGGATAAAGTTAAAGTATAACTAGAAAAAACGTTGATTACAATAGATAACTATTCTTAAATGATAAAGAAGCTGTATGGGTATTTAACTATTGTATTGATAATGGGCGAGCGATAACACGATCATTGATATATTTGCATCTAACAGGATGGTCCTGAATTTTATTATTTCTAAAAAGCTCCGTTTCATACTGTTTTATAAAAAGTTCTAGCTAACTAAAACCAGATGTGCAGAAGTGTGTATTCTTTCAATTTCATAACGTACAAATCATATTGATAGTAAAAACAGGATAATAATTGATATGATAGCAACATACATTTGCTTATCTTAAGAAGATAAAGGATGATAAGATTTTCCTTTTTATAAACAGCAGTTAAGCACTAAGCGAATGCACAAAGGACAACGCTCTCAAAATCAGCATGGATAAGGGGGAGAAACGAATGAATGAAGTTTTATTTTCAACCGCTAAAAATGGTGTTGCAACGATTACATTAAATCGTCCAAAGGCTATTAATTCATTAAACCATGAAATGATTACCTCGATTAAGAACATGCTTTTCCAGTGGGAAAGAGACCCAGCTGTACAGCTTATTATTCTTCAAGGTGCAGGCGAAAAAGGTTTTTGTGCTGGTGGAGATATTAAGAAGCTCTATCAATCCAAGGAGAATGAAACAGCATTTGAGGGGTCGATGCAATTCTTTCAAGATGAGTATGAAACAGATCAGCTCGTTGCCGACTTTTCAAAACCAATTCTTGCCTGCCTTGATGGAATTGTAATGGGCGGTGGAATCGGACTTTCTCAAGGGGCCAGCCACCGAATTGCTACAGAACGGACAAAGTGGTCCATGCCGGAAATGAATATTGGCTTCTTTCCGGATGTTGGCGCAGCTTACTTTTTAAATAAGGCTCCAGGTCATCTTGGGCGTTACTTAGCCCTGACTGCAAATGTGCTGAAAGCTTCCGATGTTCTTTATGCTAATGGAGCTGATGCTTTTATTCCAAGTGAGCATTTAACCCCATTGCTTGAGCAAATTAATACAATTGATTGGCATAAGGAACAGAACCAACCCGCTGCACTTGATGACGTTGTCCAAAAATTTAAATCAGATCCAGAAGAAGGAAAACTTGCTACTTTACAGAGAGATATTGATAAACATTTCGCTTATCCTACTATAGAAGAAATTATTAATTCATTAGAAGCGGATAATGATGATTTTTCCATACAGACAAGAGAAACATTATTATCTAAATCAGTCGTATCATTAAAGGTTACCTTGAGGCAACTAATCGAAGGAGAAACGAAATCACTAAGGGAATGCTTAGACACGGATTTAATCGTTGCTGCCAATTTCCTAAGATCAGAAGATTTTTATGAAGGTGTTCGGTCGGTAGTAATTGACAAAGACCATAACCCAAAATACATTTACAAACAACTATCCGAAGTGTCTTCATCAATGGTTGATTCTTTTTTCCAAAGCTCATACTGATTATAGCACTCATTAAAAACCCGAATCCCTTAGCTAGGGGGAATCGGGTTTTCTGCTTTCTTGTGGTTTTCAAATTGCCTGAATTTCCTCAGGTGTATTTTTAATGCTGAAGGTGCAGGAAGTCCTCCTTCAACTAACAGAATCATCACTTTTCACTAAAACCATCGCTCTGTTACTACTTTTTTCCGCGTGTAAAATTGAACGCCATCTTTTCCATTCGTACCTAAGTCTCCGTAGAAGGAAGCTTTATTTCCAGCAAATGCGAAAAATGCCATTGGTGCAGGAACATTGACATTGATGCCAACCATTCCAGCATCAATTTTTTCACGAAATTGCTGTGCACTCTTTCCGCTATCCGTATAAATGACAGCCCCATTAGCAAATTTCGATTGATTTGTTACCTTAATCCCTTCTTCTAAGTCTTTTACACGTAGCACACTCAGCACAGGTGCAAAAATTTCGTCTTGCCAAATTTTCATATCGGTTGTAACATGGTCAAAAATCGTAGCACCAACGTAATAACCTTCTGCTGTTTCCTCTTTAATATGTCTGCCATCAACTAATAAATCGGCGCCATCTGCAACACCAGAATCAATATAGCCAATGACTCTTTCTTTATGTGCTTCACGAATAAGTGGACCAACAAAGGTGTCCTCATTCATGCCATCTCCTACTTTAAGCCTTTTTGTTTCTGCCACAAGCTTCTCTAAGAATTCATCTGCAATATCATCTACAACTGCAACAACGGAACATGCCATACAGCGTTCTCCACTGCTGCCAAATGCAGCACCAATTACACCTTGAATTGTTTTTTCTAAATTACAATCCGGCATAACGATTGCATGGTTTTTAGCACCAGCAAGCGCCTGTACACGCTTTCCATTAGCTGTACCAGTTTGGTAGACATGTTTTGCAACTGGCTCTGAACCGACAAAGGAGATTGCTTCAATATCTGGATGCTCCAGGAACCGATTTACTACCTCTTTGCCTCCATTTACTAAATTTAATACACCTTTCGGAAATCCTGATTCATAAAACAGGTCAACCAATCGTTCTGCAAGTATTGGTGTTCGCTCCGATGTTTTTAACACAAATGTATTACCACAAGCGATGGCTAATGGGAACATCCAGAGCGGAACCATCATTGGAAAATTAAATGGTGTAATCCCTGCAACGACACCGATTGGATATCGCCAAATAGAACCATCAATTCCCTGTGCGATGCCTGACAATGCGTCACCCATCATCAGATTTGGCGTTGATGTTGCTAGTTCAACAACTTCAATTCCACGCTGCACCTCCCCTTGTGCATCCTTATAGGACTTTCCATTTTCCATTGTAATAATTTTTGCTAACGCTTCTTTTTGCTCTTTTAGTAAATGAAGATAGTTAAATAATAATCGCGTTCGGTTAGGAACAGGCACAGCTTCCCAATCGTCATAAGCCAATTTTGCTGCAGCTACTGCCTCGTCAACTTCTGCTTTACCTGAAATCGTAACCTGTGCGATTGTCTCTCCTGTAGCTGGATTTGGCACTGTCATCGTTTCTCCACTTCCAGCTTCCACCCAGCTGTCATCTATAAAATTTTTCATAACCTTTACATCTGAAGAAATCATTGTTTTGCCTCCTTTTTATTGGATTGTTATTTTACTTGTTCATAGAGCACTGCCATGTCCTGATCGCCGTAACCTTCTTGTTCAACTGACCGATATAAATGGAGTAACGATTTACTGATTGGTAAAGCAAGGTGACTTTCGTCTGCAAGCTCCATTGCAAATTCGAGATCCTTTCTCAGCAGTTTAAGAGAAAATCCCGGATTATAATCGTTCTCCGCAATAAAACTCTTATAGTTTCGTTCGTATATCCGACTCTGTCCATAGCTCACATTCAACATGGAAAACAATTCATCTAAATCAATATTCTTTTTGCTTGCTAGTTGTAATGCTTCACTGACTCCAGCAGTGTAAAAACCAATCAATAGATTATTAATCAACTTTACCGTCGTTCCACTATCGATTTGCTCATTAACATGGAATATATTCTCTCCAAGCACTTGAAAAACTGGAAGCACTTCATCATAGACATGCTGTGATCCTCCAACCATTACAGTTAATGTTTGGTTTACAGCGCCTATGACTCCCCCACTCACAGGGGATGCCAAAAAATCAAGGTTATGCTCTTTACAAACCTCTGAAATTTTTACATTTAACGCAGGAAAAACTGTACTTGTATCTACTAACGGCTGTCCTGGCTTGGCATTCGTAATTAATCCTTCTTTCCCTAAGTAGACCTCTTCCACTGCTTTTACCGACGGAAGACTCGTCAGGATGAGTTCACTTTTTTCTACGACCTGTGCCACAGATGAAGCAATTTCCCCACCTGCTTTTTTCAAAGAGAGTGACGCTTCTTCATTTAAATCGTAGCCCATAACATGATACCCTGAGTTAACCAACCCAGCTGACATTGGCAGCCCCATATTCCCTAAACCAATAAAACCGATATTCTTCATATACTCCCTCATTTCTTATATCCATTATTTGAAATTACTTCCATTGCTATCTTACGCTTCTTGTCAATCAAGTTGGAATACATCGGCAATGCAAAATTGTTTATTTCATCTAAGAACTCTCGCTTTTTAGCATCATCTGAAACAACCGAGGATATAATCGCAATGGTATTCCTTTCAACCTCGAAATACCCCTCTTCACAAATTACTTCTGCCATCGTTTCTTTTAAATCTTGATTTGATTTTGTTGTTCGAGCAGTTAACTGTACAGATTCCATTACGTAAATTTTTTTGATGATATCCGCAAGCATTCGTTGAATTTCTTGATCATCTTTAATGATATCACCTTCTTTGGTAACCGCTTTCAAAATCATGTTTAATAGCTTGCTGGAATAGCGGATAAATAAGTTTTGAGAATGGTTTTGTGTTTCTTCCAGTTCAATTATCGATTTATCATTACGATACAATTTCAAGAAAGATCTTACAATTGTAAGGCGATTAATCTCACTTGTTCCTTCAAATAATCGATTAATTCTTGCATCCCGGTATAAACGCTCTACTTCATATTCTTGCATATATCCGTAACCACCGTGAATTTGTAAGGCTTCGTCTACAACATAGTGCAAAGCTTCCGATGCATAGACTTTATTAATCGAACAATCAACTGCATAATTAGAAAGACGAGCAACAATGTCTTCTTGATTTGATAAGTTGGTTTGCAGATTATCTAACCTATTCGCTGTTACATACGCTGTACATTCAGCTGCAAAAGTTGCTAAAGTCATATTTGCCAGCTTCTCTTGAATCATTGTAAAATAGACAAGCTCCTGATTAAATTGCTTTCGTTCCTTTCCATAATTTACTGCAAACGACAGCGCTTGTTTTGCAGTGCCTACATTAGCAAAGGCAAGCTTTAGACGAGCAAGATTTAATATATTAAGTGCAATGAGATGTCCTTTCCCAACTTGACCAAGCACTTGATCAGCTGACAGCATAACATTATCCATAATCAAGGTTGCAGTTGATGAGCCTTTAATGCCCATCTTCTTTTCTTCTACCCCGATTGAAACACCGGACATTGATCGTTCTACAATAAATGCTGTAATACCATTTTTCGTTTTTGCGAACACCACGAAAACGCTGGCAATATGGGCATTTGTTATCCATTGCTTTTCACCATTTAATACCCATTCATCACTGTTTTCAGTTAAAACTGCAGTTGTTTCTGAAGCCAGTGCATCTGATCCAGCATTTGATTCTGTTAATGCATACGCACCAACCCATTCGCCAGATACAAGCTTCGGCAGATATTGTTTTTTCTGCGCCTGTGTACCAAAATATACATATGGAAGTGTTCCTACACCTGTATGAATATTGAAGGACACACTAAATGATGCACCATAACCTATTCGTTCAGCAATTAAACCTGCAGCTTTTTTGCCCAGATTCATACCCCCATATATTTGGGGAACTTCTGCACCTAATAATCCAAGATCTCCTGCGTTGCGAAATAGTTTTTTAGCAAGTTCATAATCATACGATTCAAGCTTTGTCATATTTGGTGTTACTTGTTTTTGAATAAATTTATCAATGGTTTTAGCAATTAGATTTTCTTCCTCATCGAGGTCGACAGACGTGACTGATTGCTCGCTCGGAAATAGCGTATGCTTTTTAGTTGTCTCAACCTTCTTCACATGCCCGCCTCCTTATTAAAAGAACATAGTCTTACTTTTAAATGTACTTGTTTTTCAGTCAACCCACTTCAATCCCTTGCAAAATCACATAAAAAATGCACACTAACATTCCATATGGAAGTTGTTAGTGCGCATGATAAAAAACAAGCAAACTTGTTTTAAAATTACAAGGCTTCATAATACACGTAACACCTCCTATCCTCGTAGGAATAAATGCCGCTAGATATAGGCAGGTCTCCTGGCTTTAGATCATCGCAATTCGAACCTTCCCATTTTACAACAATAAACAGTGGTATCCATCGAATTGCTCCCTATTACAGTTGCGGGACAGCGTCGGGTTTTCACCGAACTTCCCTTTTAAGCAATAAAATTAAATTTCATTGCACCTACATCTTCAAAACTATTCAGTTATTTTTAAATTATAGCACTCTTCTTTTAAATTAACAACATAATCACGCTTTGAATTAAAGAGCTCTCATCAACATCATTTACAATTTTCAAACCAGCCGCTGATTTTCTTATTGATTCACTACGATAAATTCTTTAATCTATGCATAGGAACTACTAATTATTTCCACACTACATTATGACACAAATAAAGGAGGGAACGCATGAAAAAAATAGGGTTTTTGTTTATACTATTTCTCGTATTTAATCTCCTAACGGGCTTTGAAAATCAAAACAAGCTTGAAATTACAGATACAGAAATAACGGTTATTCAATCGGAAGGTATATTACGTTACGATTTCAAAATCAAAAATAATGGCGAAATACCAATTGAAAGTGATTTTGATTATCCTGGACAGCATCCGTTCGGAATTGAATTCGTCATACAACCAAATCAGAAATTATCTGAAGTGATGGTGATGGAGAAGCATACAAATTATAATAAGATGTTATCTTTAGGCAGCGGATATTCCGAGTATTTCGAACCAAATACAGAAATGTCTGTTCACTTAGAATATAAAATAAAAGACGATGTGGAGCCTGAAAAAGTACAAGAATTTGCATATGATGCGACATTACTTATTCTAGACGGTGTTGATATTGCAGCAGAATTTTCATTGGAAAAATAGAATAAAAGCTATATTATTATTAAATACCTGACACCTTCCTTTTCTACATCTGGCAGTTAAGGAAGGTATCCATTTATAGTTGCTCTATTAGCGCTATTTTATCTGTTTGGATGGCAGACAGCTCTATTTCTTTTTCTGTCAAGGACGTTTCTAATTTCCGTATAATCGATACAACGCCAGCATGCTGGTCCCTTGCTTGTTGTAAAGAGTCCTGAATTCTCCCCTGAACCATCCAATCAACAATTAAACCATCAAAGAAAAAGTCAGCAAATTTCAGCATTCCTGAAATATCGATTTGCAAGTCTGTTACTTCATCGACATCTAATAATTCTTTTTGAAAGCTACGCATCCTCGTTTGTGCATGATGGATATGATCTGTCGCTTTATCAATATGGTCATGCTTAACCATACTCGAAGTCATCCCACCACCAAACATATCAAATGTCCCCCAACCTTCTGCACTTTCAAGGGAACCCATTGCATTATTCAGTGCATGTTCTACATCATAGCCTGCTTCAATCGCTTCATTTAACTCTGTGATGTATGCTCCTATATCGCCTTCATGATCATTTAATTCAAATAAACGATTTCCGAATGCAGCATCTTTTTCCTTAATAATTTGTTCCTTCGCAGACAAAAGAAACTCATAGTCCTTATCTGCAGCCACGACTCCTTGCAATTTATGATGCAATTCATTTATGGAATAGCTAATCTCATCTTTGGTTTTTTCTGCTTCTTCAAGCTGCAGCTGTACCGCAATAGCTTCCTGCTTTTCTTGTCTTAGCTTTTCATGCTTCGATCCAAAAAGTGTTTGTATTAAATTTGTTATTCCAATCCGTTCCAGCTTCTGAACGTCTTTTTTCTCTGCAATAAGCTGCTCTTCTAACCTGCTAATCTCATTTTCAACCACTACTAATTCTGTCTCATAATCTGCAAGCTGCTTCTCCCACTTTCGTTTTTTGCTCATTGCACTTCTTACTTGGATGAGCTGCTCATTTATCTCTTCATACATATAAATCGCCCCCTAGAATGGTATGTCCTAATTCTATCTACGTAAAAGCAGGGTGCTAAGTTTCATTATTAGCTGTGCTTAACTCCTTTTCAAGCATTCATTTACAATACAGTTATCCTCTGGGCTTTCTTAGAAGTCTTTAGCATAAACTTTAGATAGCTGACCTTTTGCAGTAATGTATGCAAAAATAAACTTATTCTTATTTGCAAAAAAAGAAAGCATCCGATTTAACGGATACTTTCCTTTAGTAAAATCGTTTATTTTACAATGGTAACTTTTACTGTACGAACTCCCCATTTATAAGCATCAGCTTGAGTTGGTACAAACACATCGATTTTTTTCCCTTTTATTGCACTGCCGATATCACCGGCAATAGCGTGACCATAGCCTTCTACATCAACAATACTGCCCAATGGAATAACACTTGGATCAACGGCAATTACTTTTGCATTTGGATTTTTACTAAGATTAATTCCAGTTGATGTAACACCGGAACCTCCAGCACTCTTAACCGTATATGCAGTCGATGTCACCGTAAAAGTTTTGCCATTAGAAGCGGATTCCTTCTTTTTAGATTCTTTTTTCGGTTCCTTTTCCGGCTCTTTCTTCTCTTCAACTTTCTTTTCTTCTTTCTTCTCTTCCTTAGCCAGCTGCACTATTTTACCCTCATCTGCAGGCTTATCTTGAGCAGAGGCAACTTGCGTTTTAGCAGGTTTTTCGGATTCTTTCTCCTTCGCTTTTGCTGCTTCTTTTTCTTGTTCAGCTTGTGCTAATTCAATTTCACGCTGTTCTTTTTCTTTTGCAATTTGCTGTTTCACTTCACCTTCCAATGAAGCAAGTGTACTATCTTCTATCTGTAATTCATCTGCCATCGCGGCTAATTGGTGTTGCTTTTGTTCCAATGATGATTTTTGTTCTTTATTTTGCTCTAATTGCTGAGCAATCATGGATTGTGTTTCTTCTTGTTCTGCTTTTAGCTCATTTAATTGATCTAGTTTATCGAATACAGCTGCTTGTTTTTCTGCTACTAATTGGATATCTGCCTCTTGCTGCTCAATTAATGCTGCATCCGAATTCGCAATTGTGTTCACTGCTGTCACTCTTGAAATAAAGTCACCAAAGCTTTGTGAACCGAAGATTACTTCTAAGTAACTGATTTTACCGCCTGATTGCTGTGTAGAAACGATTCGATTCTTCAAGATTTCATATCTTTCTTCAATCTTCTTCTCCAATTCTTTCATCTCTTCTTCTAGAATCGAGATTTCTTCTAATGTATCGTCAACCTTATTTTCTGTTTCACTCAACAATTTCTTATTTTCTTGTAAAGCTGTATCAACCCGCGCTATTTCATTTGTTAATGTCTCTAACTCTATGATAACATCTGCAATTTCACTTTCAGCTTCTGTCAAATTTTCATTAATAATTGAGCGTTGCTCACGAATTGTTTCTAATTCGCTTGTACTATCTGCAAAGGCCGGGATACTAAAAAACGAACAACTTAAACCAACAATCATCATAACTGCGATTAGTTTTGCTAAGGTTCTATTCAAATTGACTCCCCCGTTTTCTAATTCACGACTACGTCTCTCTATATAGACAAGAAGATAGAATCGGCTTGTCTGCAGTTATGTGAATTATGTATTTTATACTATTTTTTTCCTAATCTAGGCTTGTTGTAGTATAACATTATCAAATGTCATAGATATTATAGTTATATTACAATTATATTTCACAGGGGCTTATGATTGTTTTGTTACATTAGCAGATTTGCAGAACAAACAGAGGGTGAGAGCTGATTAACAGAATAACTGAGGGTTTCATTGATTTCATGAATAAACGAATATAATATCAGCTTATTTATTGCGATATTATGAAAAAAAATTGTAAACAAAAAAGCAACCTCCATGACAAACATCTGGAGATTGCTTTATTTCTTAATTAGCTACTATTTTTTTCAGTGCTTATTTTGCTTTTAAGCTGGATCGCTTTTCATTTTCCGAGATGATATAAGCACAAGTTGCATCCCCTGTAATATTAAGGGACGTTCGAAGCATATCCAGTAATCGATCGATACCAATTATAAGAGCAATTCCTTCAACAGGGAGACCAACCTGCTGTAATACCATGGCAAGCATGATTAAACCAACTCCTGGAACCCCTGCAGTCCCCACACTGGCCAAGGTGGCAGTTAAAATAATCATGATGATAGCAGTAAAATCTAAATGGATTGCATATACCTGGGCAATAAAAACTACAGCTACAGCTTGCATTATCGCAGTTCCATCCATATTAATGGTTGCACCTAATGGCTGTACAAAGCTGCTGATTTCTTTACTGACGCCTAAATTTTCTTGTGCCGCTTTCATGGAAACCGGAAGTGTTGCATTCGAGCTCGACGTACTAAAGGCAACAGACATTGCTGGAAAAAATCCTTTATAAAATGCAAATGGATTTCCTTTTCCAAGGAACCAGATGGCTATGCTGTAAATGACTAGCGCATGAATAAACAAGCCTAATATAACTGTTCCCATATATGCTCCCATTGAACCAATAGCATCTAAACCAGCACCTCCAATTGCAGAGGCTATTAAAGCAAAAGCACCATATGGAGCAGCTTTCATAATTAGGTTTACTAGAAACATTAGTATTTCGTTTGTTTGTTCAAACAAACGATTGATGCCTTGTGTTTTCTCACCTAAGAAGGCAAGAGCAACCCCAATAAAAATTGCAAATGCGATAATTTGCAGCATATCTCCTGCCGCCATTGAACTAATCGGATTATCCGGAATGATATTAATAATTGTATCCATTACAGGAGGTGCTTCGCTTGCTTCATAGCTTGCATTTCCTATATCAAATACACCTTCTGCACCTGGTTTTATAAAAAATGCCAATGCAAGACCGATACAAATAGCAATTGCAGTAGTAACAAGGAAAAATGAAATCGTCTGCAAACCTATTTTCCCTAATTTAGCAGGCTCTCCCAAACCCGCAGTTCCAAGTACAATCGATACAAATACAATTGGTACAACAATCATCATAATTAAGTTTATAAAAATCTGCCCTACTGGTGTCAGCACATAAATATCGATATTCGAAAACATGCTTTCTGGTACAAAGGTGAGTCCCATCCCTACTATGATACCAAGTATAAGAGCTATTAATATTTTTTTCGTTAAGCTCATATAGCTGTACCACCCTTCTTAATTTAAGTTAAGAATCAAATGGTTCCTTTGAATCTACTGTATGGCTAACGAATAACTATTATCTGATTAGATATACTCCTAAATAATTTTATCCCCTCCCAGCTTTTGTTTTTTGAGGTAAACGCTTACAATGATGTTGATTAATTTTGTTCTCTATTGCTTATCATCCAAGGATTTAGAGTTTTACAACTTATAAATTAATTTGCTTTTATCCAGCCATACAGTTTCTAATTTCTATGACCTTTTTTAAGATTTAAGAACCAAATCATTTCGAAAAATTTTATAATTCATGAAATTATTATTATCCCAATAACATAGCTAATATGAAAATTGAATAGTAGATTATTTCCTCATCTTGATTTGTTCAAATGCTTATTTAGAGAAATTTCAACTGTTTACTTCCGTATAGTAGTGATAACAAAAATTAACTTAAAAAGGCCCTGTTAATACTCAAGGCCTTTCACATTTTATTCACCTGCAGCTGCAAATCGTTTAATTCGCTCTCCTATCTCATCGCGAACACGCTGGAATACTTTCCATATTTCCTCCCCGCTGCCTTCTGCTTTTACAGGATCATCGAATCCCCAATGCGCACGCTTCACATGTGGTGGTGTCATTGGGCACTTATCAGCAGCATCCCCGCAGAGCGTAATTGCCAGTGTAGCATCGTTCAGGAATTCTGTATCAATAATCTCTGATTTTTGATTTGAAATATCAATATCAACTTCATTCATTGCTTTTATTGCGTTGGGATTTAATCCGTGTGATTCAATCCCAGCACTTCTGACTTCCCAATCATCTCCAAGATATTTCTTTGCCCAGCCTTCAGCCATTTGACTTCGGCAGGAATTTCCAGTGCATAAAAAGTAGATTGATTTTTTGGTCATTATGATGCTCCTTTTCTTTCCCAATTTTATTTTTAAGTTAAAAAATTAATAGTGTAACATATAAGCCGAATAATGTTATGAAGAGTATTGGCAACGTTAAGAAAATGCCTGTTTTAAAATAAGTTCCCCATGTTATTTTGATGCCTTTCTTTGATAACACATGAATCCATAATAACGTAGCAAGTGAACCAATCGGTGTAATTTTTGGACCTAGGTCCGATCCAATCACATTTGCATAAACTAATGCTTCTCGGATAACTCCACTCGTATTTGTATTCGCAATCGCAATAGCATCAATCATAACGGTTGGCATATTATTCATAACAGAAGATAGGACTGCTGCAATGAATCCCATTCCTATTGTTGCAATAAATAATCCCTGTTCTGCAGAATTCTGAATAAGATCAGCCAACAGATTTGTCAGTCCTGCATTGCGCAGACCAAAAACGACGACATACATGCCAATTGAAAAAAATACAATATTCCATGGTGCATCTTTGATGATTGCTGTTGTATTGACAATTTTACTTTTTCTTGCCATTTGCATAAAGAAAATAGCGATGACACCTGCAGCTAACGATACAGGGATTTTAATAAATTCACTCGTTAAGTAACCAATAAGCAGGATTCCAAGTATATACCAGGATAATTTAAACATTTTGGGATCTCGAATTGCTTCTTTCGGCTCCTTTAATTTAGATATATCATAGGTTTCAGGGATGCTTTTTCTAAAGTAGATTAATAACACAACAATCGTCGCAGCCAAAGAGAACAGATTTGGAATAATCATTCGTGATGCATACTCCGTAAACCCAATATTGAAAAAGTCTGCAGATACGATATTTACCAGGTTACTTACAATAAAAGGTAATGAAGTTGTATCGGCAATAAAGCCACTAGCCATAATAAAGGGAAAAACCATTTTCTCTGTGAAATTTAAATTTCGTACCATTGCAAGCACAATTGGAGTTAAAATTAATGCTGCTCCATCATTTGCAAAGAAAGCTGCAACGACAGCACCAAGCAGACTGATATAAACAAACATCTTTATGCCATGTCCCTTTGCAATTCGTGCCATGTGAAGGGAAGCCCATTCAAAGAATCCAATTTCATCTAGTATTAAAGAAATAAGTATAATTGCTACAAATGTTAAGGTTGCATTCCAGACAATACTGGTCACTTCAATAACATCGTCAAAATTGACTACACCCACTGCCAGTGCAAGTACTGCACCTCCGATTGCTGACCAACCAATGGATAATCCTTTTGGCTGCCAAATAACTAAAATCAGGGTGCCTAAGAAAATTAAAATTGCTAAAATAACCATAAACGACAAAACTTTTACCTCCAGTTAGCGACACATAATCCGCACACCTTTTTCTTTTAGTTCTATTAACTTCTCATCTTGATTTGGCAATTGTTTTAAAATCATTTTGACAAAAGAATAATATTCATTATTTTTATCTGTCGAATAAAAAATCCACTGACCACGACGTTCTTCCTTTACCAATCCAATATCCTTTAATTTACGTAAATGTTGACTAATTGCTGGCTGACTCATTTTAAAAATCTCCACAAATTCACAAACACAGCAATCATGAGTATCGAGTATTTTAACCATAATTAAACGAGTTTTATCACCTAATAATTTTAAAATCATTGCTGCTTTATCTATTTCAACAACAGTGTTTAACATGGATCTTCCCTCCCTCATAAGAGATTATTATATAATTATTTGCTTATATAGACAACATATTTTTTTAACTGTGCTGGATAGTATTAATATAGAACCATCCTTATATAGATAGAATGATTGTCAGGCTTTAATTGCAGTATTTATTAGCAAAGCCCGTTTTACTCCTTATTTGAGAAAACGAGCTTTGCTTTATTCATTGTTCATTATTTGTTTCACATGCTTTAATACTATTTCGCTATGAGGGATACTTGGAACGTTCACCATGCTGTAACTTAAATCTTGGTCCGGGATATCGTATTCCATCTGGTTAGCCAAATGAGCAAGGCTTACTTTCATTACTTCAATGGTGACCCACTCTCCAGCACAGCGATGACCCATAAAGTGGTCACCGCCTCCTTGCGGTATAAAGCTAAACGGACTTCCTCTCCAGTCGTCAAACCGTTCAGGATTAAAAATATCAGGATTCTCCCAAATTTCAGGGGCATGATTTGTGCCATAAAGATCCAGCAATGTCAGTGTACCTTCTTCAAATTTATAGTTGTTCCAGATGAAATCTTTTTTTACTAATGCTGCTGCAAATGGAAAAAACGGATAAAATCGGCGTACTTCCTGTACAAACATCAGAGCATATTTTTCATCGCACGTTTTTAGTTTCTCCATTTCCTCAGGATAATGATGCAATGCAAGTACCGTAAAATTAATGAATATAGAAATTGCCACTATAGGCCTCAAGATATTAATTACTTCCACAGAAGCCGTATTCGTATTCAAAAGGTTTCCTTCCAAGTCACGATGCCAGCTAAATTTATGTAAAGCTGTATCTGCTGGTGGATTTATTTCCCCATTGCGGACCCTTTCAATTAACTCACCCATCCATTTTTCGACTCTATTCCGCGCATGTCTTCCTGACCAATGGGCTGGACCAATAGCAGCTGGTGATTCGAACATCGCTGCCAAATCTTTTGTCACTTTCTTCACATCATCATCTTCCAGTGGAACACCTGCCCACTGGCAAGCTGTTCTGCAAAGAATTTCTTTCACTTCTTCATACAGAACAACCTCATTCATCTGTTGCCACTTACTTATTGCTAACTTCCACTGCTTATTCGTAATGTCTTTTAAGCTTTGAAGTCCCTCTGTGGACATAATGGACATAAACATTTCTTTTCGATGTTTGTGATTTTGGCCATCCAAAGCTTGAACACCATTCTTACCAAACAATGTTTGAATAACGCGATTTGGCGCAGCATCTTTTCGCTTGAATTTTTCCGTGTCATAAAAAATCTCAGCAGCTGCCTCACCTCCCATGCAGATAGCCTTCTTACCAAGTAATCTCGTTTCGAAAATCTCAGAATTAAAACTATGACGTCGGTTCAAAATGTACATATACCCCTCTCTCATAAGGCTTATGCTGTGATCTATACCTTCTTCACGAGGCATTTGATTTGTATCTGACATCGTACCCATCTCCATTCTGTGAATTCTCCTTTTATAACATTTCCCTATTTATGCTTTAAAAAACTTGAATCATTAAATGGGTTCACATGGAAGATTTGGGGCAATATTAGGAGAGGCGGCTGGGACATAACTAAAGTGTTTAATGTTAAACGTGAATGATGTACAAACTTAGTGTTGGAAACATACGTAGACTCCTGCGGAAGAGGTTAGACATCGTAGTCCGATACACAAGAGGGCTCACCAGCCGCCACTGGATGCGCGGAGAATATTTCCGGAGCCGATTATTTGCAACAATCATGTGCGATTTCTACTTCATAAAAATACTTTTGATCTAGTCTCATTTGTTCACAATTAGCTTGAGTTAAGCTTCAATCCGTAAGAATAAAAGTCAGCACTGTACCCCATAAGAAAATGACAGCGTAAAATAGTCTTTGCAATAATCCTGCCGGAAGTGGTATAAAAAGCAGAAGGATAATTAGGATAAATATTATAATCAGGACAAAAAAGCATAAACACGTCCACCGTTTACCACTATCTAATACCTTTGCATAAATCCATAGTCCAGGCAAAACAGTAATCATACCAATTTGTGCTACGATTGAATGCCAAAACAAATCAACATCAGCTGGTATAAATCCGGAGACAATATTTCCTAAAGCAAGGATAATTATAAAGATGGTTGCCAATTTAGTTATGAATTTTTTTTGTAAATATTGTGCCAGGTACAAAACACCAACTGTCATTGTGATTCCATTTATGATAAATAACACATTCATCCATAAATGATACGGCGAACAAATTTCATGTAGCGCGATTGCATATGTATAATTCCCACAAGATGTAACACCTAGATCGCTCATCGCGTGCTGCATCAGACTATATGGAGCCGTTGAAGTCATCATAAATAATGGCTCTATAACAAAATAAAAACACGTAGCTATCCAACTAATTATTCCGACTCTTTTAGGTATAGTTAACACCCCCCCTTTTTTCATCTATCCAGGATAATAGTAATCTTATTCCCTAATTTATAGGTGGAGCACAAGAACGTTATTTACTATTTTATGATAATACCACGTACCTCTTATTACAAAGTTCAATGACATTTTGTAAAAAATTCAGGTATGCCATAATAAGATTAAAATCCCTTGCTTTAATACAAGAGAGTTTTTTACCCTTTCATATTCTACGATGCGTATTCTTATGTAATACCTTCTAATTATTGACATTTCATCATTCATTAACTGCCCATCGCAAATTTACTTCCAGCCTCGTTCATATTGCTTTGGAGGTTTCAAATCATAACCAAGCTCATCGGCTGCTTCTTTAGCCCAATATGGATTTCTGAGTAAGGTCCTGCCAATAAACACAAGATCTGCATGCCCATTTTGTACAATTTCTTCAGCTTGAATGCCACTAGTAATTAAACCAACTGCTCCAGCAGCTATTTCTGAATTACTTCGAATTACAAATGCCCAATTGTCGCTTTCATACCTTCCACTGTCATTTCAATAGGTTTTATTGACTTCTCTCAAATGGCAAGGCAGTAGGTGCATAGATCGGGTGCTCCAATTCAGCTTTTCTTCCGGCATGTGCCAATTGAATCGCAGATTTCGCACCATAGCTATGAATTTCTTTGTTCAAATTTTTTAACTCAAGAATATGCTTATCATCCCATATTCCTAAATCCTGATCCGAGATTCGCCCTTCAGGTTGAACAGCTGTTGCTTCCAACATGATTAACCCTACTTGACCAACAGCACGAGAAATATAGTGTGATACATGAAAAGGTGTAATCATTCCGTTCTTATCCACTGCTGAATACATGCACATCGGAGACATAACAATTCGATTCTTCAATGTGACCCCTTAATATCAATCGGTGAAAAAAGTTTTGCCATGCATATCCATCCTCTCATTTCCAAAATACTCTTATAGGGCTATCTCTATTGTATAAAAAAACAATATTAAATCTAAACATGTGCATTTATGTTTTTTACGCTTACTATGAATACATGAACTACTGGTAAACTAGTTAACTGCCCCCAATCATATCTCTGCACTGTTACAATGAAAAAACAACAGTGAAGGGAAGTAAAGCCTTTGAAAAACAATCATATGCAAGTATGTTACAGTATACATATGTACAAAGGATACAAATCACAGTGTTTGATGGTTTCTTCCCATGCCAATCACATTTTTTCATAGTTCTACTAGCCTTACTAGATTGCCGTTATCATCTTGGACAGGAAATTTTTATTTTATATCAATATAACTGTTACATGTTTCTGTGGTTATTTTCAATTCCAATTTTCACATAACGATAAGATAAACAAACAATAAAACAATCATGTGCACAAACAACTTTTTATGCTAAAATCTCAATAAAGAAAATCATGTATCTGACTTTCTATCAATAAAGACAAAATCTTAATTTGGTTTTGGGCATCACAATTTTTATGAGCTCCTTTTTTTCGCTGTTTTTTTCTACTATCAAAATTATAACTCTAGTTAAAAATTAATTAACATTTCTTGTGGGGTGATGGAAATAAAAGCAGATGCTGTTTTTGAGGGTGGCGGGTCCAGAGGAGTTGCTTTTATTGGCGCAATTAAAGCAATGGAAGAAGCAAATGTAGAATGGATACGAATTGCTGGAACATCTGCAGGAGCTATTGTTGCAACCCTTCTTGCTAGCGGTTATAAAAGTGATGAAATTAAAGAACAAATGAGTGTACTAGACTTTTCAAAACTTCGAGGTAGGACAATTCTGAATAGAATCCCTCTTTTTGGTAACATTTTAGAATTACTCGTGCATCAAGGAATTTATAAAAATGATTATGTGGAGAAATGGATGGATTCCCTCCTTTTCAAACAAGGTATAAGGACTTTTGCGGATCTTCCAGATGGAAAATTAAAGATTATCGCCTCCGATGTCTCGAATGGTCAAATTCTTATTTTACCAGACGACTTAGAACGCTATATGTTGACACCTGCGGATTTAAAAATATCAACTGCCGTAATGATGAGTACTTGTCTACCATTTTTCTTTCGTCCGGTTATCTGGAAAACAAATAAGCGAAAAAAATCCTATATTTTAGATGGCGGACTTCTAAGTAATTTTCCGATATGGATTTTCGATACAGAAAACCCCCGTTTTCCGACTTTTGGTTTTCATTTTGTAAAAGATGAAATTAACATAGACCCAATCATACCAACACCAATCCATCTTTTCAGAAATATATTCACAACAATGCTTCAAGCGCATGATTTACGTCATTTGAATGACATGACGATAGATCGTACGATTCAAATTCCAACTGGAGATATTAGCACAACCAACTTTGATTTGACTGAGCAGCAAACCAGTTTACTCCTTCAGGCAGGTTATGATTCTGCAAAGGCTTTTTTGTCAACTTGGGATTTTAAGCAACATAAAGATAAACGCAGGCAAAATGATAAGAAACGCTATAATACCCGTACTTAATGTGACGATTTGTTTTAAATCAATAATTGCCTTAAGAGCGATTGATCTTGAAATCAAATAAATTACTTGCTAAAAAGTACCTATCCTAAACTTTGATTGAGCGAAGAACAGTTACTTTTTCTAGTTTCTTTGTCGATCTGCATGACAAGTGCTAATACATTTTAGTAGCAATGGTAATTGTTGTTGCAAAAAAGCTGGTTCCCTATTCAGGAAACCAGCTTCACCAAGTAATTTTAAGCTACATCGTAACCTTGGTCTTCAACAGTTTCTTTCATATTTTCCAAAGAAACTTTTGCTTCGTCATAAGTAACTTCAACTTTACCAGAGTCTAAATCAACTTCTGTGTCAGTTACACCATCTAATTTATTTAGTGCCCCTTCCACTGACATTTTGCAGTGGCCGCATGACATTCCTTTAACATCTAATATTCTTGTTTGCATCATATCACCTCCTCAAAAGCTGTCTTTTTATAATTTCACTCGTTTTAAGCGAAGTGCGTTCGAAACAACACTTACTGAACTTAATGCCATTGCCGCACCAGCAACCCATGGTGCAAGCAATCCAACTGCTGCGACTGGGATTCCCGCTGTATTATATCCGAAAGCCCAGAATAGGTTTTGACGAATATTTTTAATTGTCTCATGGCTAATTTTGATTGCTTTTGGAATAAGCAGTAATTCACCACCAAGAATCGTTACGTCGGCAGCTTCAATTGCTACCTCTGTTCCCGTACCAATTGCAATTCCAATATCAGCGATTGCGAGTGCCGGAGCATCATTTACACCATCTCCAACCATTGCAACCTTTTTACCATTATCTTGAATTTCTTTCACTTTATCCGCCTTTTCTTCAGGTAACACTTGGGCAATTACTTTATCAATGCCAACCTGTTTCGCAATGGCTTGTGCTGTTCGCTCGTTGTCACCTGTTAACATGATAACTTCCAAGCCTTGCGCTTTTAATTCTTGAATAGCTTGTGGTGCTGTTTCTTTAATGGTATCTGCAACAGCAACAATTCCCCGATACTGTCCATCAATAGCAATTAGCATTGCAGTTTTTCCATCAATCTCATAATCAACTAATTCTTGTTCCACGTCGCTAACATCAATTTGATGGTCTTGCATGAGTTTTCGATTTCCTACAAGGATATGATTATTTGAAATTCTGACTTCGATGCCATGGCCAGGTATTGCAGAGAAATCATCAACTTCCATTAAATTAATATTTCTTTCTGTTGCATAGGCGACAATTGCTTCTGCAAGTGGATGCTCTGAACCTTTTTCTGCACTTGCTAGCAGCTGTAACGTTTCTTCATCACCTGAGAAGTTTGTTACTTCAGGTTTTCCTTTTGTGATGGTTCCTGTTTTATCAAGAACGATTGCCTCTAATTGATGGGTTCTTTCTAAATGTTCCCCACCTTTAAAAAGGATTCCATTCTCTGCTGCTTTACCTGTTCCAACCATAATAGAAGTTGGTGTTGCAAGTCCTAACGCACAAGGACATGCGATAACAAGTACAGCAATTGCTGCAACTAAAGCTGGTTCAAACTGGCCAGGCTCAACAAGTATAATCCAGGCAGTAAATGTTAAAATAGCTATGACAACAACAATTGGTACGAAATAACCTGAAATAACATCGGCCAATCGTTGAATTGGCGCTTTTGATCCTTGTGCATCCTCGACTATTTTTACAATTGATGCAAGAGCGGTATCTTTTCCTACCTTTGTCGCTTCCATTTCGATGGAGCCATTCTTATTTATTGTTGATCCAATGATAGGAGCATCAACTTCCTTTTCAATAGGAATGGATTCCCCGGTAATCATCGATTCATCTACTGAAGTTCTTCCCTTAACAACGATACCATCAACAGGTATTTTCTCACCGGGTTTTACAACTAGCCGATCACCAACAACAACTTCGCTGGCAGGAATCATGATTTCCTCGTTATCCCTGATTACGCGAGCTTCTTTTGCCTGTAAATTGAGTAATGAGGATAGTGCATTCGTTGTCTGGCTTTTTGCCCGTGCTTCCAGATACTTTCCAAATAAAATCAATGTGATTAATACAGCACTCGTTTCAAAATATAGATGTGGCATATATGCAGGATTGCCAATAGTCTTAAATGCTTCATATAAACTATAAAAATAGGCAGCACTTGTACCTAATGCAACAAGCACATCCATGTTCGCTCCACCATTTCGAAGGTTTTTATACGCACCAACATAAAACTGCCATCCTATAATAAATTGAACTGGTGTCGCAAGAGCAAATTGGAACCATGGATTCATAAATATATCTGGTATCGCCATATTAAATAAATGAACCAACATGGTTACTAATAACGGTGCAGCTAACACAGCTGAAATGATTAATTTCGTCTGCATATTTTTAATTTCTTTTTCTTTATGCGTTTGTTTTTCTTCTGCTTCCGCCTTCGGTTTCGCATCGTAACCCACATTTTTGATTTTTTCAATTATTGCTTTTATATCAACTAAACCAGGATTATATTCTATGGACGCAGTTTCTGTTGTTAAGTTTACTGTTGCAAAATTAACCCCTTCCTGCTTATTCAATACCTTTTCAATACGTGTCGAACAAGCGGCACAGGTCATGCCAAAAACATCTAATTCTGCTTTTTCCATTAAAACTCCGTAGCCCACATTTTCAATTTTTTTCGTTATTTCTTCTATAGTTGTTTTTTCTGAATCGTAGTCTACGGTTGCCTTTTCCGTTGTTAAATTGACTTGGGCGTCGACACCGTCCATCTTATTTAACACTTTTTCAACCCGAGTGGAACAGGCGGCACAAGTCATTCCAGTTATTCCTAGTGTTGCATGATTTGTTTCGCTCACAATAATCCCCCCCTATTTTGAAAACTGTTTCAATACACTCATTAATTCCTCAATGGATTCTTTACCTTCGCCTTGTTTAATCGCATCACTGACACAATGGTTAATATGGCGTTCTGTGACAGAGAATCCTACTTGCTTTAACGCCGATTGTATTGCACTTATTTGCACTAATATATCAACGCAATAGCGATCTTCTTCCACCATTTTCTGTATTCCTCGAACTTGACCTTCTATACGTTTTAAACGATTAATGACTTTTTGCATTTCATCTTGTGTTCTAGGTTTACTTGGGTGATCATGTAAGAATTTATCCAAATGATTCACTTCCTTTTCTGTTATAACTATACTATACCCCCATATAGTATTTTTGTCAACAAAGAACACTTAAACCTGCACTTTTCATTTCAATACTCATCTATATCATGCTGCTGTCCGGATTATATCGCCGATACTTTCCTATTTCCATCAATATATATTCTCAAACTTTGACGAGATTTCCTTATAATATACAAAATAACTTAAGTCTCTTTTAACACTTGGAATTATTCTATTTTGCCATCTTTTGTTTATAGGTAAAGAAAAGTGCCAATAGAGCATTTGCTTCAGGTATTATGGAGAAGGGTAATTATTTTCTTTCACCTATTTATAAATCCACAACGGAATAATAAATTTTATATAACTTCTAAATTATCCTTACCCACCCTCTTCCAGAATTTAAAGAATGTCTCCCGCTTTTTGCCTTTCTGTGAATAGGTGTCAATGATCTGGTCTACGGTATCGTACAATTCCTCTGGTGTTAAATTTTCCTTCAGCAAGATGCCAACCTCTGCATCCTTTCCCTTTGCTTTTCCTCCGACATATAAATTATAATGATCTTTATATTTCATAACTCCGATGTCGCTTAACATTGGTTCACCGCAGCCAATAATACAGCCTGTATAAGCTACTTTTAAAGTGAAAGGCACTGGTTTTCCTGCAATACGCCGATTTAATTCTTTTGCTACTGGCATGCCTTCTCTTTCTTCCCCCTTACAAAAATTACATGTTCTTAAGCTCTTTACGTAATTTCCTACTGGATAACACGCCAGCCCTGTACGTTCAAATTCAGCTATAATTTCTTCTTTTCTATTCTCTGGAATCTCTATATACAATTGCTGGAAGGTTGTTAATTCTAACTCATCATCTTCATTCATATACTTTGAAAGTGTCATCAGTTGTTTAGAGTTTAGTTTTGCTCCAAACGCTATTCCACCATTTACTGCAATTTTTATTTTTTTACCATCGGTGTCCGGATTCATTGATCATTCCCCCTTTTTTAAACTAATTGCAATTACCGTACCCAAGGAGGGTATAGTCTGTTTACAAAAAGTCTATTAAACTAAATATCAGATTATCTAATCCAGACTACTAGCCTATCTTTAATAGCTTCTTTATTTCATCCTTGTTTCTCTCAAACCCTATCAAACTTTTCGGTTTTCTCATCAGCCCAAAAAAGGATGGTTTTGTAAAAACAAGTGTTGGCACGATTCTATTTCCAGTGATCTTTATAAGATCTTTTTCTTTCGATGGCTGTTTTGCTAAATTATATTCTTTAAAAGGAATATAATTACTTTGCAAGAATTTTTTCAAGTCTTGGCAATCCGAGCATGTAGGCCTTGTGTAGATTTCAAGATGGCTGACTTTCATCTTTTCTCTTACCCCCTTCTGCTAAATCAATAACTTTACTCACTCTTTTACTTCTATAAAAAACGGAAGACATTTTGTTCTTACCAAACCCTATATTCGGGCCAGGTTTTGTACATGACTAGTTTAGAAAATGTGTATAAATGCTTGTTGCATCGTCTGTTTCTGAATGTGTATGAGTATATTGTTCCTTCATCCTCATTTACAACTACAACATGGTTTTAGGCGGCACCAAACCGCCCTAACAGCTCCATCCGTGGCTTTTAAAGTGACTTTCTTTCCTTTAATAACTTTAGTCCAAATATTTTTTCTTTTAAGCAGGACGTAAATTTTTTTGAAGCGATGAATTCGCTTCTCGCTGAAAATTTATACTTTTCTAACGTCCAAAATGCTGTTAAAACATACTCTTGTTACACAAGAACGATTACTTTCACTAGGCAACATCGTAACCCTGTTCTTCAATGACTTCTGTAATATCTTTCAACTCCACTTTTTCCGGATCAAAGGTTACATCGACTTTTTCATCTTGCAAATAAACCTTTACCATTTCAACACCGTTTAATTTTCCAACACTTCCCTCTATAGAATTCACACAATGTCCGCAAGACATGCCCTGTACGTTAAGTGATTTATTTTCCATTTAAAATACCTCCTATTATTTTCTTCCTTTTCAATTTACCATACCCCTGTTAGGTATTGTCAAGTAAAAAATATTTTATTTCTTGGTCATCTAAATCTTCAGCACGATTTTCGATATGATTTGCCACTCTTTTACGCAACATTTAATTACGACTTCGCGTTATACCCTTTATCTTCATAGCAGTATTCTGCTACTACCGCTATGATCTTCCTAGTAATTGGATGATTAAATAGGAAATTGGAATAGTTAAGACTAAAAGAAATTCAAAAAGCTTCCCACATACCTCAGTCATGTATTCATGATGGAAATGTTCATGTGGAAGATCCATTTCACCGCGTTGTTTGCTGCCACTATGATGTTTATATTTTGCTATGTTTGTACAGTTTATGACTTCCAAGACTGCTGCGATGACCATGTGCATTAACTTTAACCATAAGTCCCTCATGTCCATTATAATAATTGTTCTTTTCTTTAACCTGCTTTCCCATAATTTTTCCTTCTTACTCCATCTAGTTTAGGAAAATTATATATATTTTATTCCGTAACCTTAACTTAACTAAATTATATGATACCCTCCCGCTGTATTTTATGAACTTTATAAAATTCCAGATTTCTGTACATTTATTTATCGATTTTTCGAAAATCAGTTTATTTAAAGTAACAAAGGGAAAAAGTATAACGAATCGATTTTCAATTAGGAGGTTTTACAAGATGTCACATGAACAACACCGTGAATTAATTAAGACGTTACACGAATGTGCGGCAGCATGTAATCATTGTTTTGATGCATGCTTGAAAGAAGATGATATTAAAATGATGGCTGAGTGTATACGTTTGGATAGAGAGTGTGCTGATATCTGTTCTTACTTAGAGCATGCTCTAGCAAGAAACACTCCATTTGTCTCTGAATTAGCTTCAGTTTGTGCTAAAATTTGTGAAGCATGTGGAAACGAATGTAAGAAACATGATCATGAGCATTGTCAAAAATGTGCAGATGCTTGTTTTAGATGTGCTGAAGCGTGTAAAAATGCTGCTTAAAACAATTGAAAATTAATTATAGAGGAAAAAAATGTCCTTGTTAAAAAAGTCGTTTTGACCTTATACGGTCAACGACTTTTTTAATAGCCAATTAAATTGAAAAGTTATTATTTACACATTGCTCTTATAGGCGTAATTACAAAATACTATTTATCAATTACAATCGATAATTTGTAATTTGCATCCTTGTTCAGACCATTCAAAAAATCATCTAATATAGCATTAGATGGAAATTTACATTCAAGGATGCAGCAACCTTCTCCGCTTATTTTATAGTTATTGTGTATAAACGACAGGTAAGGCTGCTGGTTCGTACCATGTGTATGTATCGTAATTCATCTATGATTTGCATATCTGTACTATCCAACATCAATCCTAGTCCTTTCAAAATTCAAGTCAGTCTGCTTAAATACTTAAAGACTTGATTTAATCTATGTATTAACTAACAGGTAACAGTATAAAATTTTTGCGTAAAATGGCGCGAATGCGTCAGAAATTCGAAGAGCTGGTTATCAAAATGCAGAGGTATTGCAAGAAGATACAGCTTTTGAAAGAAATCAATTAATTAAAATAAGTTATATAACTTTACTGCCTTGCTTGCTGTTATATTCCCTTAGTCGAACATTCAGAAGCCCTAAAACCCAATGCCATTTTTTCTCCTTTTGAAAAGGGAACCTGCAAGTGGTTCCCTTTTTACTCCCTTTAATTTAACTCCATTATTACATTGCGTCTATTGCAAATTCTATAAATGATTCAGCTAAAAGAAAGATTTATTTTGAGAAATTTTTACCTGTGCTGCTTTATTATTTCAAAGACACTTTTCCTTTTGCTTCAATAACAATACCTGCTTTTTTTAATAAGTTCCCTACTTCGCAAGCTCTGTCTGCGCCCTCTATTGCTCTTTCTGCAGATTTGACATCAGCTTCTGTTGCATCTGCAGATAAAACAATAACTGGATAGTGAGTAATCGAAAACTCTTGATCGGATTTTATTGCTTCCGAAGTTATAGTATGTTCCACGACAGGTAATTTTCTGTTTTCAAGTATAGAGGTAAGTGTTGCGATATAACAAGTTGTTGCCGATGATACTAATAGCTCTTTCGGGCCAGCCCCGTTTCCACTACCATTTAAAAATTTTGGGATAGCAATTTTTGTATCCAAATTCCCAGCTTTAAGCGTCCCATCTCCTGCTGTGCCACCATTCCAAACCGCTTTCACATTTGTTTTTAATTCTGCCATCGTCATCATTCCCCCATTTCAATTAATAACATGCAATTTATTGAATCCATTCTAAAGATAATCCAAATACGTATATAGGTATTTTGCGAATTATAAATCAGTCTTTTTTAACCGAAATTTTAACAATCATTTCTCTGTAAAATGAAGCCTATACTGGAAAACATTTTAGTCCTATTATATATTGCAGGAATCTCACCTGCTTGACCTGGTGCAAATTTGTAGTGTTTTTGTACAATTAGCATTAACCTTTTTGCATCTACATTCTCTAATCATTTTTATTCCTCTATTCAGCCATTCAATTTACCCATATGGGTATATTACAAACTAAAAAAAGAATGTCAACCGCAGATTATTTATCTGCTTTTTACAAGCAAGTTGACAGCCTCTTTAATTACTTCATCCTTATTTTCTCCGTTTTTTTCGGCTTCTAGAACACATTCAACTAAGTTTGAACTTACAATTACACCTACTGTTCGATCTACTGCTGAGCGGACAGCTGACAACTGCGTAATGACCTCTTTACAATCTTTGTTTTCTTCCATCATTTTTAAAATCCCGCGAAGTTGTCCTTCCATCCGTTTTACTCTATTTTTCATTTGATCATTATATTCCACAGGTATTCTCCTCATTATATTAATCACAAAATCATATACAAGCATTATAATATGCCCTTCTAGGTATATTGTCAACCATGACAACTTTACCTTGCCAACCATGAAAAATTAATGAACATATTATACTCCTCTGCTTTTTCGCTGTCTCATCTTAAAATCCAATTCAAATAGTCGACCTAATCAATATTTTTTATAAAACAATTAAAGATTTAGTATTTTATTATTTTTTATTCGCCTCTTGTATAATTGGAAAACCTCTGTTAAAATTCTAAAATCAACTACATATAATCCTTATATATATATGGAAATATGGTCCATAAGTTTCTACCTGGCAGCCGTAAAATGCCGGACTATAAGGAAGGGTAGAACGCCACATGTGACCTTGGTGCATTCTCTTCTTTCTTTATAGATGAAGAGAATGCATTTTTATTTCCGTTTGCAAGCTCAGACTTCTGACAACAATAAGGATATATGAAACTGAAACGATTATCAGGAGGTTATTATGGATATTATATTTGGTTTATTCTCCCTTATGGGATTACTGTTTATAGCTTGGCTCTTAAGCAAAAATAAAAAAGCAATCAAATGGCGTACGATTACAGTAGGTGTGGTATTGGAAGGTATTTTTGTTTACTTTATGCTTAATGTACCTCTTGGTCGCTGGATACTTCATCATGCTGCCCAAGGTGTTCAAAACGTTCTTGATTATAGTCAAGCAGGTATTGAATTTTTATTTGGAGGATTTTTTGCAGAAGGAACGAATGTAGGATTTGTTTTCGCGATTCAAGTTTTATCCGTTATTATATTTATTTCAGCATTAGTATCAGCTTTATATTATTTACGTATCATTCCTTTTGTTGTACGTGTGCTCGGATGGATTGTTGGTAAAGTATTTGGTACGACACGGGTAGAATCCTTTAATACAGTTGGCAATACAATGCTGGGTATTGTTGAATCTCCATTGCTGATTAAGCCCTACCTGGCAAAGCTTACACGTTCAGAATTGTTTACAGTAATGGTTGGAGGGACAGCTTCAGCCAGTGGCGCAATCCTTCTGTCTTATGCCCAAATGGGGATAGATATTAAGTATTTAATCATTTCTGTTTTCTCTGTACCTTTTGTTGCTATTGTAATGTCGAAAATCATGGAACCTGAAACGGAGGAGTCTGTGACAAATGAAGCTATCGAAATGGAAGAAGCAGGATATACAAACATTTTTGAAGCTATTTCCGAAGGGGCTGTGAGTGGAGTAAAGCTTGCCGCTAATATTGGTGGATTACTTATTGCATTCATCAGTCTATTAGCTCTTGTAAACGGCATGCTAGGACTCTTTGGCACAGATTTAGCTACCATTTTTGGTTATGTATTCTTTCCTTTCGCATTGCTAGTTGGGATTCCTTTTGAAGATGCTTTCCGTGCTGCATCCATAATCGGGACAAAGCTTACTGCAAATGAACTGATTGCATACCAGCAAGTGCTTAATATACAGGAAAATTTAAAACCACAAACGATTGCAATCTTAACTGTTGCATTGTGTAACTTTGCAAACCTTTCTTCTATTGGTCAATTAATTGTAGGACTTGGTTCCTTAGCGCCTTCTAAGAAAAAACAGATTGCATCGCTGAGCTTTAAAGCAATTATAGCTGGTACGTTAGCAAGCTTTATTACAGCTATATTTGTCAGTATGTTTGTGTAGATAAATGCAAATTGCAGTCTTATTAATCTTTATGGATTAAATAGTAAATATAAAACAAACTCAATAAAACTATCCTTCTTCCAAATTGTGAGATAATGGAGGATAGTTTTATCTAACGTATAAGTTATGGAGTTCTCCGTTATGCACTATCGGACCACGGTTCTTATAAGGGATTTGATATGAAAATAATCCCAGTCATCGAATGGTCAAAGACAGTAACTGATTTGCTCCCTCTGATTTCGTTTGGTCTACTAATTTTGTCTGGTTTCCTGCGACATATTCTTTTTTCTACAAGTTTCTTGTTTTCGCAGGGTCTCATCCTGCATCATCCTGCTGTAATTTTCTCATCTATCATAAAACTCCATTATATTTTTTGTTTCTTATTTAACTTCGCAGGTAATCTAAAGATTAATTTTTACTGTTTTAAGCTATTTTTCCTTAGCATTAAGCAGCTCCAGCATACGAACTGGGTCAAATCCCAAAACCCAATCACCATTAATATTAGTTTGAGGAACTGAAAATTTTCGCGTATTCTTAATAAGTTTTATCATTTCTATTGGCTTAATGTCTACATTAATTTCTTTATATTCTATATTCATATTAGTTAAAAAGTCTCTTACCATACTACATACCGGACACATCATGGTGCTATAAAGTGTTACATTTTGTTTCATACCAGAATGCCTCTATTTCTTATATTTTCTAGAATAAGCAGTCCAAAGTTAACGGAATTTTATTCATTATGTTGTTAAGCTAAAATTGAATTTTTACTCTTCTCGATATCGGCAGCAATTTATTGTAATACCACATCCTCAAATAAAGTCCATTCCACAATACCTTTTTTACACCTGTACCGTCATATTTTTTCATCAGAAAAGGATAAGTTAATCTATTTCTCCTTTCCAATCAAGCATGCCGCCTGCCATGTTTGTTACATTATAGCCATGTTGGATCAAGAACTGACATGCGTTTCCACTTCTGCCTCCTGATCGGCATACCATGTAATAATGTTCATTTTTATCTAATTCTGCTAAACGTTCTGGAATTTGTCCTAGCGGCAGATGTTTTGCACCTGGAATTTTTCCATTAACAACTTCTTCATCTTCTCTGACATCGACAATATTTATTTTCTCACCACTAACTAGTTTTTGTTGTAATTCTTTTGCAGTAATTTCTTTCATTATCTATACCTCCAATTCCCTCTTTATACCCCGATTGGTATATGTTTGTCAAAAAAGAAAGTTCATCAACTCTTATTTACTAACGAATTGTTGAACTTATATGCTTTTTGCTAATAAATCCACTGTTTCTTTCATTACTTTTTATTGTACTTTCATCCCCAGACACTACTGCTACCCAGCTTGCAACAATCATAATAGATGGTGCCATTGTTAACTCAAAAACACGCATAAATATACCTATGTTGGTATGTTTACAGACAATAAAATAGTCGTTTGTTTAACGACTTTTACGAATATCTTAGCTTAGTTTTTATTGATTTTGCCACATGGAACCTCAGCACATGTTTCATAATATACCTACAGGGGTAAAAAGTCAATTTCTATATCTATTCTTTTATTAACTTTTCTTTGCTTTTTTCAACAGGGACTTTTATCTTGAAACCATTATAAGCCTCCGAAAATTCAATAAAGGATCATCTCTCCTGCTTTTTCATCATATACATGCAGGGACTCATCCCTTTAATTGAGATATCCCATCAATCAAATCGAATATTATCCTTTAACGCTTGATACAGAGCAGCCCTTCTAAGCATTCTATTTATTTTTTTATTGCAACTTGGATGACATGTCCTAAGCCCACATGCCTTTTTCCTTCATGACGCATTGCTTCACCATAATAAAAATGAATACATTTGTAATTTTTAATCCAATCCAGAATTTCTACTGGATTATATAACATATCAAGAGATCGTGGACCACCTGTTTGATATTTAAGTTGAGCTTCTGAGTAGACTTCAAAAATAATATGGCCACCGGATTTCACTGAATCTATCATGTTTTTTATCAGGAACTTCTGATTTTCTTTTGGAACGTGACCAAATACCATAATGGCTGCATCAAATTGATTTGTTTTCACTTTTTCACTCGTCAAATCAATCGCAACAGTTTCTACGTCAACATTATTTTTGTTTGCCAATATTTTCGTTTTTTCAAGACCTATTGTCGATTGATCATATGTCGTCACATCATGACCAAGTCTAGCTAAGTAAACCGCATTGCGACCTTCACCTTCAGCAAAACAGCCAACTTTTGATTGATCTCGTATAATTTTGCTCATGTCGTGTATAAATGCATTTTCCCGCTCACCATAAACAAAATCCTCATCTGAAAAACTCTTATCCCAATGTTCTTTTGACATTATAATTTACCTCCTTAACCGGCTATCATCTCGATTAATTACAACCCTACTATAAACCCATATGGGTATACTGTAAAGTGGTTTGTTTATGTATGCTCCCAAAGAAAATAGGAAATTGCAATAAAGACTCCGCTGCTTAGATATAGAAAGCGAGCCATTCACTACATTACTATTGTCCTTGAGATAAGAGTAAGAGTATTTTAGATTATGACAATGATAATATTTCCATATACTCTAATTACCTTTTACTCCATTACCATGCTTCTGTCGCACATTTTTTCTATCTTTTTGTGCAATCCCATAATGTTTATAATATAATCGATGTAATTTTTCACTTAACTAATTGCATTACTTTTTCCGGATCAAATCCTAATACCCATTGACCATTTATTTCAGTTTGTGGAACACCCATTTCGCCTGTTGTTTTTACTAAACGGTCTGCAGCAATTGGATCATGTTGGACGTTTATTTCTTCAAAAGGAAGTCCCTTGTCCTTTAAGAAGTTTTTCATCACTACACAGTATGTACAAGTATTAGTTGTATAGACTTTAATTTAATTTATAAAAAATCCTCCTCTTTTATATGAATTTGTTTATGAACTAAAAATCAGATAAATACTTTAATTTATTAAAAAAATTAAAGTATTCTCTAACTTCCTTGCTAATTAGTACAATAATGGCATATTCGCAAATTCTTCATTTCTTTATTTTTACTATTTCATTCTCTAAAAATTGCTTCTGATTATTTCTACTGCCAACAAACAATATTACTACTGGAATAAGTATTAAAGATAAAATCCCTCCAGCAAGTGATAACATTTCGTAGCTTGTACCAGCTACAACCATTCCTGACATAGCACCTCCGGTCGATCCAGCTAGAGCAATAAAAACATCCACTGTACCTTGGGTTTTGGCGCGTGTTGAAGGCTCCGTTGAGTCAACGATTAAAGCTGTACCACTGATCAAGCCAAAATTCCATCCTATACCAAGTAAGGTGAGCGCAAGAATCATTAAAAATAAAGAATCACCTGGGGCTGTCGCTGCTACAATACCTGAGATGAGCAATGTAACTCCAGAAGCAATTGCCATGACAGGGCGCCCAACCTTATCAACCAGAATTCCTGTAAAGAGCGAAGGAAAGTACATGGCGCCAATATGAAAGCCGATAACAAGTCCGATAGCTCCTAAGCTGTGACCATGATGCCCCATATGAATTGGTGTCATCGTCATAATCGCTATCATCACAATTTGGCTTAATACCATAATGGTGGCTCCAACTGTTATTCCTTTTTTATTCACATGATTCTCTTCTCGAATCATGTTTGACTCTGTATTTTTTTTATTTGTATTTATTTTTAAAGCAATAATAAATGGATCAGGACGTAAAAAGGCAAATAACACAAGCCCCGCCAATATAAACGCTGCTGCGGATAATATAAATGGTCCTGCGAGTTCTGGAACACCTATAGAACGAGCTATATTTCCCATCACACCTACTAGGTTGGGACCCGCAACCGCCCCAAGTGTTGTGGAGACCATTGCTATACTTACAGCAGTACCTCGCTGTTTGTTCGTTGCTAAGTCTGTCCCTGCATATCTAGCTTGTAAATTAGTCGCAGTACCCGCACCATATACGAGCAGGGATATAAATAATAAAAACACACTATTTAAGACAGCGGCAAACACAACACCTACTGCTCCAAGTCCACCTGCTATAAACCCTGTTGCTAACCCCATACGTCTTCCATAACTATTCGAAAGCCTTCCAACTGCTAATGCAGCTCCTGCCGAGCCTAACGTAAATAAGGCCGCAGGAATACCCGCAAATGCATTCGTGCCAAGCATTTGCCCTGCAAGCAATGCTCCAACTGTTATTCCGGCGGCTAAACCTGCTCCACCAAACATTTGTGAGATAACGATAATGATTAATGTACGTTTATACAATTGTTTTTGTTTTTCTGGATTATCTATATAATCTTGTACTGAATCGTTTGTTTGCCTAACCATAGCCAATACCTTCTTTCTCTAATTTCCCCTTTAGCAAATAATAATAACTTTATCAGCCAAGGTTTTTATAAGCAAATAACTTCAAATTAATTTAAATGTTCTTGAAATTCACTCCAATCTTGAACGCTTTTTTCCAAACGGTAAGCATTAATACCTTGACTCCTTAAAAGTTCTACTGCTTCTGCTGACCATAAACAATATATTCCTCTACAATAAGCAACAACATCACGGTTAGCCGGTAAAGAGTCAAGCTTCTCTTTTAATTCTTCCATTGGTATCGAAACAGCTCCGGGTATATGTGCATTTTCATATTCCTCTTTTGGTCTGACATCCAACAGTAATACTTCTCCCTTTTCCATCCTTTCGTTAAGTTCTTCGAGCGAAACCTCTTCCAGTTCTTTATTAGCATTTAAAAATTTCTGTTTTATTTGTTGGACCTGCAGAAACTGTTTTTCTGATAATTTATGTAGAGAATTGATAAAGTCAGCAATGACCTTATCTGCCAGTTCATAAATCACATAGTTTCCTGCCTTGTTAAATTTAACCATTCTAGCATTATTAAGTGTTTGTAAATGCTGTGATACATTTGCTACAGACATACCGGTTGATTTCGATAATGTTTCGACCGATTTAGGACCTTGCGACAAAAGATCCAGAATTTCCAATCGTTTCGGACTGGAAAGACTTTTACCTATTCTTGCATACTCTTGATATAATAAATCCTTTAAATATCTTGCATCTATCATTTTAAGCCACCCTCTACTCAATAACATTATTGAATAGTTGAATTGTAACCATAGCTAACCGCCATTGTCAACAACTTCTTTTCAAAACCACATTACGTATAAAGAAGCACTATACTCTCCATGGCTCTATGTTAGGCTCCAAAAGGGAATCTACTTTTAGAATGTTACTTGGAACTTATCTGATATAACTTCTAAACCAAATAAAAATTAATTGTAAAGAAATTTAGTGAAATATAATTTGATACAAACAGAATCTCTTATTTTGAAGAATGCACATGCATTTAGTCTTTAATATACAAAATATTTCTTTGACTACTACTGAAAAGTTGTCTATTAAAAATAGAAAGCTCTCCAAAACCGGAGGGCTTCCTTTATTCATTCCTTAACTCGTATAAGTCGTAAACTATTTAACGCTACTAGAACGGTTGCTCCCATATCTGAAAGGATGGCAATCCAAAGCGTCAACCAGCCTGGGATAACCAGTAATAAGGCAATAAATTTAATCGCAATCGCAAAAGTAATATTAGCTTTAATTATATTTAGCGCTTTCCGGCTAAGTTTTACAGTGAATGGAAGCTTCCTTAAATCATCTGCCATTAAAGCGATGTCTGCCGTTTCCAGAGCTGTGTCTGTACCAGCTCCGCCCATTGCAATACCAACGGTTGAGGCCGCCAATGCAGGTGCGTCATTGACACCATCACCTACCATCGCTACATTGCCAAACTCTGATCTCAGTTGTTTCATATAATCCAATTTATCTTGCGGCAACAATTCTGATTGAATATCAGATACACCTACGGATGCACCAATTGCATCCGCAGTACCTTTATTATCACCGGTCAACATAATTGTCTTTTTGATGCCTAATTGATTTAATTTTTGAATCACTTCTTTACTTGTTTCACGTACTTCATCAGCAACTGCAATAATGCCAAGGATATGTTGTTCGGCTCCAATAATCATGACCGTTTTCCCTTGATTCTGAAGGTACTTAACCTTGTCTTCGAATGCTTGAGTGAAATCAGGAACAAATAATTCGCTGAAGAGTTGTGGACTTCCTATATAGTAAGTTGTTCCATTTACAGTACCTTCAATACCTCGACCGGTAATTGATGAAAAGTCTTCCACCCTTATATGTGCGTAAGCGATATTTTCTTCCTCTGCTTTTTTCATGATTGCTGAAGCAAGCGGATGTTGTGAACGGTATTCTAGAGCTGCAATTACAGAAAGTAGTTCCTTTCCTTCAATTTGTTGGTTCAGCAATTCAAAATTTGTTACAATTGGAACTCCTTTTGTTAACGTACCCGTCTTATCAAATGCAATCGCCTTTATGGAACCCATTTCTTCTAAATAGATTCCACCTTTGATGAGGACACCTTTTTTGGCAGCATTCCCAATCGCTGAAACAATAGAAATCGGAGTTGATATGACTAGAGCACAAGGACAACCAACAACAAGAACGGCTAAGCCTTGATATACCCATGTTTCCCAACTACCACCAAAGAGTAAAGGTGGAATGATCGCAACGAGTGCTGCGACGATCATGATGATTGGGGTGTAATATTTCGCAAATTTATCGATAAAAGCTTGTGCGGGAGCTCGTTCCCCTTGTGCTTCTTCTACAAGATGAATAATTTTAGAAATCGTTGTATCTTCTACAAGCTTTGTTATTTCAACTTCGAGTATTCCTTCTTCATTTAACGTACCTGCATATACATTATCATCAATTGATTTTTCAACAGGTACTGATTCACCTGTAATAGCTGCTTGATTGACAGCAGAATAGCCATTTACGACTAAACCGTCCATTGCAATTTTTTGACCAGGCTTTACAAGCATGATATCCCCAACAACAATATCATTTACATGAACTTTTAATTCTTGCCCATTCCGCCTAACGAGAGCCTCTTTAGGAGCGATATCCATTAAGGAACGAATCGATTGTCTTGCCCTATCCATTGAAAATCGCTCCAGTGCCTCACTGATTGCGAAAAGAATAACTACAACAGCAACCTCTGCCCATTCTCCAATAATGGCACCACCTATCACAGCAACTGTCATCAGCGTCTTCATGTCGAATTCCAGGCGAATTAAGTTTTGTAAACCGACTCTAAAAAGGGATAGACCTCCGATTAGCATCGATGCTAAAAATAATAATGTAGTAATAAGGTTTCCTTCACCGTTTACAAATAAAGAAAGGTAACCAAAAAATAGAAACATTATCGAAGTAAGTAAAGTACTATGTTTTTTATAAAAAGGGATTTTCTCTTCTATATAATCCTTTTGAACCGTTTGTGAAGTATGTTGTATAGGTTTTTCAGGAACTACTTTAAGATTTTCAAAAGCACCTGCTTTTTCCAGCTCTTCAATAGTTGTGTTTCCGAAAACATTAATTTTGGAAGCTCCAAAATTGACTTTCGCATCCTCTACGCCTGGAATTTGTTTTACATTTTTTTCGAACTTTCCTGCACAATTTGCACAGGAAAACCCTTCAACGCGATAGACATGTTTATGTTCTGTTACGGATTTTACTGTATCATTCAACCTTAATAGCCTCCTTCTGGTGCTGAAAGGCTATTTCGACAAGCTGTTTAACATGCTCGTCATCTAATGAATAAAAAACTAACTTCCCTTTTTTTCGGTATGTTGCTAACCCTAAGTTTTTCAATAATCTCAAATGATGGGATGCTGTAGCCATTGAAGAGTCTATAATATTTGCTACATCACAAACGCATAATTCGCCTTCTGATGATAAAGCATAAGCAATCTTGATCCTTGTATCATCAGACAATGCCTTGAATATTTTAGCTACTTCCATAGGGTTTTGTTCAGTAAGATGCTGTTTAGCTCTTGTCACTTTCTCTTCATTAATACAAGTAACTTCACAAATATCTTTCGCCATCATATCTCCCCCATTCAAATGTATATTTGAGTATATATTTACTTTTAATATATGCAACTTTATTCAAATAGTCAAATGATTATTTGAATAATAAACATATTTTTTAGCTCTTTACTTTTCATTGGAACCAATACAATAAAGTGAAACTTCATTGCGTAGCATCCACACTGAATGATATATAAAGCACATGAATCGGATTTCTGCACTTATTTTCGGGGATTGGCTGTTTATTTGGGAGCAAAGTTATTATAGCTGGAGAATAATTAGGTAGATACTAGTAATTAAAATTAAATTCCCGATAGCAGCCTTGCCAATTGAGGTAATTTCATTAATTAGGTAGAGTTTTAAGTAGACTTTTTTCAACCATCCCTTCCTATATTTTAATGTTAGTTTTTCAATTCAATATCCATATCTATGGAACGAACCATCTGATTCAAAACAGAAGCGTCAGAAGTAATTATACCAAGAACCATCATACCTTCAGGGTTATCAAGATATAATATACAGCAATCAAATCTTCAGGGGTCCAAAAAACTAAATGCCCTTTCTTACATGAAAAAATTGTTGACACAGGGGCGATATCAAATTTCTTATAAAGCCTATACTTATGATATAATGAATACAGAACAAACGTTCCAAATCAAATAATTATACGAGGAGCAACTCATATGGAAAATGGGAAGCAGCTTATATAGCGGGCATAATAGACGGGGAAGGTTCTATTACTCTCACAAGGATGCATCATCGTGAAAATCGAAGACCTTGTATTTCGATATCTTCGACTGATAAAGAACTACTACTCTATATTCAAGAAGTAGTCGGTGGTGGAGCGCTTAATGATAAAAAGAATTATAAACCCGATAAACATAAAGACTCCTATACTTTATATTTCAAAAAAAAGAAAGATGTATTTTCAATATTAGAAGAAATATATCCATTTCTAAGAGTTCAGCAGAAAAAAATCGAGCTTACTGGATATTAGATAAATATGACTCAGTAACTCCAAGAAACGGTAAATATAATGAATCTCTCTTAAAAAACAAATTAATATTTGAGGAACAATTTTTTAAACTATAGAATAACCAAACGCAAAAAAACCACCAACATTATGTATTGGTGGAGACGGTGGGACATGCTCTTCCATGCTTTCGTCATGGCACTGACTATATCTTAGACCTCAAATTATAAGGTCTCCCGGCGTATTATACGAAATGTAAATTTACCAAGTTTGGCAGGATTTCGTATCCTAGTACTACCATATTGGCAGCCTATAAGTCGATAGATGGCTGTTGGATCGCTCCACATACCACTCGGTATTGCCTTATTGCAATAAATGCAACTTAGGTTTCACCGATAAAGCCGAGTTATCACTTTTGCGTTACCACAAAAGGCGACTAATTACTAATCGAACCCACGTCCAGAGATATCGGCACTCAGGCTTCTACACGCGTAGTTGATATATTATCATTCGCTAATCCTGCAGCCTATCAACAGGCTTTCGGATAGCTAGTCTGATTCAGTTCACCTGGAGATCCTCAGACGGAGGATACCAGCATAGCCCGCTTAAGTTGAGACCCTTCAATCTGCACCACGGGCGAGTGACAGGAAGGATCCTTTAGTGCTACTTACGCAGCTGCTAAAGAGTAATTGTTTTCTTTGCCAGTTATATTTAGGCGAGTAACGGTTTACGAGTCGTAACCTCGACGTGCAACCTGAGCTCAAACTACCCCTGTCGAATCCGTAACGTCCCCGTAAAGAGAAACGCTCTATAGGATAATTGAGCATTATTAAATTGTGTTACATACTCTATTATAGCAGAATCTCAGCTAATTTCAAGGGCTGGCAGAATTTACAGGCTCTACTACGATTTATCTCATATGATCTTTTATTGCACGGTCTACATCCCGCTTCATTTGCTTCTGCTTCAAATCTTCACGCTTGTCGTATTTCTTTTTCCCTTTTCCTAATCCAATTAAAACCTTGGCATAGCCATTTTTAATATAAATTTTTAAAGGGACAAGCGCATAGCCCTGTTGCTGTGTTAGGCCGATTAATTTATCGATTTCCTTCCGATGCAGAAGTAATTTACGTGTTCGGGTTGGATCGTGGTTGAATCGATTTCCCTGCTCATATTCTGCAATATGCAAATTAATCAATTTAACTTCACCACGATCAATTCTTGCGTGGGAATCCTTTATATTTACTCGGCCATTACGAAGTGATTTGATTTCCGTTCCTTGTAATACAATCCCTGCTTCATACGTATCTTCAATAAAATAATCATGGGATGCTTTTCTATTTTGCGCGATTGTTTTTCCTTGTCCTTTTGGCATACGAGTGTTCCTCCTACTACTTGCATAGAACCTTATTTTATCAGAAATCTGCTGTGATTCCAATTAGAACACCTAACTATAATGAAACAAGCCCAAACATTAAGCCATCAAAACTAAACTCACCGCCATAATCGCCATTCCAGTCATCACACCGTAAATGGAAAGATGTGCCTCATCATACCGTTTTGCTGCAGGTAACAATTCATCTAAGGAAATAAACACCATAATACCTGCTACCATAGAAAAAATAATTCCAAATAGAATATCACTTAAGAACGGCATTAAAATCAAGATTGCGACAAGAGCTCCAATCGGTTCTGCAAGTCCTGATAAAAAGGAAAGCTTAAAAGCCTTTTTCCGATCACCGGTTGCGTAATAAATTGGTACGGATACAGCAATTCCCTCTGGTATATTGTGAATAGCAACAGCTACTGCAATAGCAATCCCAATCGTTGGATCTTGCAGTGTAGAAACAAATGTTGCAATTCCCTCAGGAAAGTTGTGAATAGCTAAAGCCAACGCTGTAAACATTCCCATCTTCATTAAAGCAGGATCATTAAGAGCTGCGCCTGGCTTTTCCATGTCTTCTACTTTTTTCACTTCATGGGGGTTGCTATGGTTAGGTATAAATTTATCAATAAGACCGATGAAAAGCATCCCAGCGAAAAATCCAATAATCGTAAACCAATATCCTTCTGTTTCGCCCAAAGATGCAGTTAAAGCGTCTTTTGCCTTAAAAAATATCTCAACCATCGATACATAAATCATAACCCCGGCTGATAATCCTAAAGCAAAAGATAGAAATTTAGTATTTGTTGTTTTAGCAAAGAAAGCAAGTACACTTCCTACTCCAGTTGCAAGTCCTGCAAATAATGTTAACAGGAAAGCAAGAAGTACATCATTCATCCAAAATCCTCCAAACTTCAATTATAAAGTGAGATATTACCCATGAGGTGCTTGTTTCTCTTGGGAACATTACTTCAAAAGGTTTAAGCAGAACACTCCATAAATAATGCTTTAAAACCATTTTTTATCCTGTAATCAAGATGTTTCACTTCGTTAACACATAAAATGCCTTCATAGCAAAGATGCAGTTGGTTACATTTCTGAATTTCCAGACTGTTGAGTCTAGATTATGCTGCACCTGTACGATTTGTGACAGTTTTATAAGTAGTTTATAAGACACCATGTAAGGTGTCAATAAAATATTTTAGGATTACTATACCGATTTGCAACTGACTCAAAGTTCAAATCTGCAGAAAAAATGAGCCAACCTAACGTTTAGCTCATTTTTTCTTTTTGTTTTTTTTCTGTGGCTTTGTCTTATTTGATTGGAGAGCTTTTTTTGGTGGTCTTGGTTTTCTGTTTTGCTTTTTACGCGCTCCCGTTCCTGCCAGTTCAAAATCGACAGTATGTTCATCTGTATTGACGCTAACTACTTTTACTTCAACCTCATCACCAATCCGGTAGATATTTGCAGTTCGTTCTCCAATTAAAGCGTGAGCCCGCTCATCAAAGTGGTAATAATCGTCGGTTAAATAGCTGACATGTACAAGACCTTCAATGGTATTTTCAAGCTCTACAAACATTCCAAAATTCATAACAGAACTAATGACACCCGTGAACTCTTCACCGATTTTGTCTTTCATGAATTCTGCCTTTTTCAAATCATCCGTATCACGTTCCGCATCCACAGCTCTTCGTTCTCGTTCAGATGTATGCCTTGCAATTTCCGGCAATTTTTCTTTCCAATGCTTTTGCGTACCCTTGTCCATCTGCTGATTAATCAAATAGGTACGAATTAAGCGATGAACAATCAAATCTGGGTACCTGCGAATCGGTGATGTGAAATGTGTGTAGAATTCAGTTGCCAACCCAAAGTGTCCAATTCCCTGTGGATCGTATTTTGCTTGTTTCATGGAACGAAGCATTAATTTAGAAACAATCATTTCCTCTGGCTCACCTTCCAATGATTCGAGCACCTTTTGTAATGCCTGTGGATGCACTTCATTGGCAGTCCCCTTAACGGAAACACCTAGACCTGCAAGAAAGTCAAAAAACTTTTCCAATTTCCCTTCGTCCGGATCCTCATGGATTCGGTGAATAAATGGAACATCCAGCCAATGGAAATGTTCCGCGACCGTTTCATTCGCCGCCAGCATAAATTCTTCAATGAGACGTTCTCCTACAGAACGCTCACGAATAACCACATCTGTCGGTCTTCCACTCTCGTCAACAAGCACCTTTGCTTCTTTAAAATCGAAGTCAATTGCACCACGTCCCATACGCTTCGAACGTAAAATTTTAGCAAGCTCTTCCATTTGCTCAAACATCGGTACAAGTGGTTCATATTTTGCACGAAGTTCAGGATCTTTATCTGCTAAAATCCGATTCACATCATGATACGTCATACGCTCTGTTGTGTTAATTACACTTTGGAAAATTTCATGGCTCACTACTTGTCCACTAGTGTTAATCTCCATCTCACACCCAAGCGTCAATCTGTCCACTTGCGGATTCAACGAACAAATCCCATTTGATAGGCGATGGGGAATCATTGGAATTACGCGATCAACTAAATAGACGCTAGTTCCGCGTTCATAGGCTTCTGCATCCATTGCTGAACCTTCTTTTATATAATAGCTTACATCCGCAATATAAACACCAAGCTTGTAGTTGCCATTCTCTAATTGCTTAACCGTTACCGCGTCATCCAAGTCCTTCGCATCAGCACCATCAATTGTAACAATCATTTCATCACGCAAATCACGTCTGCCTTCTAATTCCTCAGGCGCAATGGCGTCTGGCGTATTCGTTGCTTGCTCCAATACTTCTTCTGGAAAATCAATTGCAATCCCATGCTTATATATAATTGAAATGATATCAATTCCCGGATCGTTCTTGTGCCCTAGAATATGAATAATTTCTCCCTCAGCACTCATTCTTCCTTCTGGATATTTTGTAATTCGCGCAATAACTTTATGCCCGCTTACTGCTCCATGTGAACTGCCTTTTGGGATAAAAATATCGTTAGGAATCCGCTTATCATCGGCAATAACGAAACCAAATGCTCGATTGTCTTCAAATGTTCCAACAACTTGTATAACGGAACGCTCCAATATACGGATAACCTTTCCTTCTGGACGATTTCCCTCAGTACCTGTTTTTTCCAAACGAACGAGCACTTTATCATTATTCATTGCCGAGCCTAAATCATTTGCATGAATATAAACATCCTTAGATTCCTCATCTTCTGGGATTAAAAAAGCAAATCCCTTAGCATGCATTTGGATTTTCCCTTTAACGAGATTCATTTTGTCTGGTAGACCAAAGCGATTTTTGCGTGTTCGAACAAGGTCACCGTTTTCTTCCAGCACATTCAATGCTTTTACAAGCTCCTTAAAATCGACCGAATCATCAATCTCAAGCTCTCGTTCTATTTCATCTACCGCCAAAGGCTTCATATTATTTTCTTTAAAAAACTCAAGTATTCTTTCTTTCATCTGCTCACCCTCTTTCATTTTATTCTTCCTCTTTTTTCACTTATTTAATCATTGTTTCCAATCCAAGCTCTCTAAAAATTGATAAATATCCTCATGTAATTGATCCTTTTCTTTATCCAATGTAATTACATGACCAGAATCTTCATACCACGTTAGCTCTTTAACATCCGATTCAACATTTTCGTAAATGTAGGTCGCACTTTCCGTGTTAATCATTCTGTCCTGTCTCGCTTGTACGACAAATACCGGTGTATAGATGGTGTCAATATTATTTTTCACTTCAGTAATGGTTTTACCCAATCCAGCAAAAAGCTCCTTCGAATTTTCAACAAGTGAAGCTACTTCTTGTTCAATTGTTGCTTCATCTTTTCCTTCTAATTGCTTAAATTCCTTAGAAAAAGCCTTAAAACCCTGATTCAGCTGGGTTTCATTATCGAAGAACATTGGAGCGCACATCGGGATCATTGCTTTAATATTTGTTGAATAAGCAAGCTTCAGCCCTAAAACACCGCCAAGCGAAAGTCCGGCAACAGCAATCTCTTCATAGCCAAGATTCTTTAAATGCTGCAATGCTTGATTAACATCTTCCCACCATTCATTTGGATTAGATTTAATCAATTCTTCCGGCGGCAATCCGTGCCCCCTGTAAATAGGTGCATGACTTGTATAGCCTTTCTTTTCTAAGAATCTGCCGAGCATTCTTACATCTGCGGTATGTCCTGTAAATCCATGCAATAATAAAACAGCACGCGGTCCTGCTTCAAACGTAAAAGGTTGTGGTAGTTTGATTTTCATTATTCTGTGACAACTCCTTGCATATTCCTCTTATTACTCTATCCTTTATGGATAACTATACATCATTTAACATTAAAAAACCCTTATCACATATTCGTGACAAGGGATTATTATCTATTGTAATACATATGCACTTAAAAAAGCTAATATAAAGAACAATACGCCAGTAATCACCGTTCCACGATGGAGAATTAAATCAATCCCACGTGCCTTTTGCTTACCGAATAATTGCTCTGCACCACCTGAGATAGCTCCGGAAAGCCCAGCGCTTTTTCCAGATTGTAATAGTACTAAAGCTATCATCACAATTGCATCAATTACTAATAATATATTCACAACACTTGCCATGTTTCATGACCTCCTCCTGCACCGACAATACCTACATGTTACTTTATCATATTTCAATTAAAACTAGCAAGATAAATCATATTTAATTTACATTAAACTTAGACGAAATAATACTTTCCTTTTAATATAAATATAAAGAGCGATATATTGGGGAGGATTATATATGGAACATACCTTTTGGCTTACGATGAACGATGAAACTGCTGTTTATGTAAAGAAATGGTATACCGAGAATCAAACACCCAAAGCCATTATCCAGCTGGCACATGGGATGGTCGAACATATTGAACGATATAATGAATTTGCCACGTTTTTAGTTGAAAAGGGTTTTGCCGTGTATGGGAATGACCATAGGGGGCATGGTAAAACAGGTGAAAGACAAGGTTTGCAAGGTTATTTTGCAGATCATGATGGATTTCTAAAGACAGCAGATGACTTGTACGCGATAACACAGCATATTAGGCTCCAGTATCCTCACACTCCGATTTTTCTCTTCGGTCATAGTATGGGGTCCTTTCTAGCAAGAAACTATCTACAAAACTATAGTCATCTAATTGATGGAGTCATTCTATCAGGCACTGGTTATTTCTCAACTGGTGTATCTGCACTTGGCAAAATACTTGCGAAAGTATTGCCACCCAAAAAGCAATCTAATCTTATGAACCACCTGTCTTTTAGCAGGAATAACCAAAAAATAAACGATAAAAAGCATGGATACGAGTGGTTATCAAGGGATGAAGCAATTATTCAGGAATACGTTAAAGATCCTTTTTCCGGTTTTGTTCCCACAGGCAGATTTTTCTATGATTTGCTATCCGGTATTCTTTCTATGCAAAATAAAAAACGGAATCAATCGATACGTAAAGATCTTCCAATGCTAATCATTAGTGGTGATGCTGATCCAGTAGGAGATTATGGAAAAGGTGTTTGGAAAACCGCTGGCATATATGAAAAAACTGGACTAGAAAGCATAACGGTCATGCTCTATCCTGACGGTCGACATGAAATATTGAACGAAATCAATAGAATGGAAATATTTACTGATATTAATAGATGGATTGTGCTTCATTTGTAACAATCATTTGCTTGCAAGTGTATTTGCATGACGGTAAAATGAATATGGATTGTTTTTTGCTAAATGAGAAAGTATTAAACTTCCTATTTTCAAAGTGAAAGGCAACTGCTCAGGGACCTGGCAAGTGCCAAATTTTTCTAAACTCTTTTATATTGAAAGGATGGACTCTAGCATCATGAAGAAAGTAATGGGAATAGCTGCATCATCCGGCATTGCAATTGCAAAAGCTTATGAATTGAAAGCGCCGGATTTATCGTTTGAAAAGGTTATAATTGAAGATACAGATAAAGAGGTCGAACGCCTGGACCAAGCTTTAGCAATCTCAAAGCAAGAGCTAGAAAGAATTAAAGAGCATACAAGAAAAGAAATCGATGAAGAACACGCAGAAATTTTCTCTGCACATCTATTAGTGCTTAGTGACCCTGAGCTTGTCAATCCGATGAAAGACAAGATTACCACTGAAAAGGTAAATGCTGAGGCTGCACTGGATGAAGTTGCAACAATGTTTATTGATATGTTTAAAGCTATGGATAATGAATATATGCGGGAACGTGCTGCTGATATTCAAGATGTTACAAAACGCGTACTTGCACATTTGTTAGGAGCAAGCTTCCCTGATCCCGCTTTAATAAACGAACAAGTAATTGTGATTGCGAATGACCTTACCCCTTCAGATACTGCACAACTAAATCGCGAATTCGTGAAAGGGTTTGCTACTGATATAGGCGGTCGAACTTCTCATTCCGCTATTATGGCAAGATCACTTGAAATCCCTGCAGTAGTAGGAACAAAGAACATTACCTCTACTGTGGCAAAAGACGATTTAATAATCGTTGATGGACTTGAGGGTAATATTATTATCAACCCTACTGAGGAAGAACTGGAAACTTATCGCAATAAACAGGAAGCTTATGCGCAACAACAAGAGGAATGGGCAAAACTGAAGGACGAGCCTACATTCTCCAACGATGGTGAGCAAGTAGAATTAGCAGGTAATATTGGTACACCAGATGACGTAGCAGGTGTGTTAAACAATGGTGGAGAGGGTGTCGGTCTTTACCGCACAGAATTCCTGTACATGGGCAAATCAGAGCTCCCTTCTGAGGACGAGCAGTATGAAGCATATAAATCCGTCTTAGAGCAAATGGGTGATAAGCCTGTTGTAGTAAGAACATTGGATGTTGGCGGAGACAAAGAGCTTAGCTATTTAGATCTGCCAAAGGAAATGAACCCATTTTTAGGTTACCGTGCAATTCGTTTCTGTTTAGATAACGAGCATGTTTTCCGTCCACAGCTACGTGCACTGCTGCGTGCGAGTGCATATGGCAACTTAAAAATTATGTTCCCGATGATTGCAACATTAGAAGAATTCCGTCAAGCCAAAGCAATCCTGCTTGATGAAAAAGAATCTTTAAAAGCAGATGGCGTGAAAGTATCCGATGATATCGAAGTTGGAATCATGGTAGAAATTCCTTCAACTGCTGTAATTGCTAAACAATTTGCGAAGGAAGTAGATTTCTTCAGTATTGGAACGAACGATTTAATTCAATATACAATGGCAGCAGACCGAATGAATGAACAGGTTTCTTATCTGTATCAACCATACCATCCTGCAATCCTTAACCTCGTAAACACGGTTATCGAAGCAGCACATCAAGAAGGTAAATGGGTTGGTATGTGCGGAGAAATGGCTGGGGATTCTATTGCAATTCCGATTTTATTAGGTCTTGGATTAGACGAGTTTAGTATGAGTGCAACATCAATATTACCTGCTCGTACGCAAATCCGTAGCCTTTCCAAAGAGAAAATGGTTTCCTATAAAGAAGATATACTAGCTATGGGAACTGCTGAAGAAGTTGTAGAATTCATTAAAGAAAAAACAGAATAAGTTTTTGATATAGCGCTTGGACTTTTTTTGGTTCAAGCGCTTTTTTTAGCGATTTTATAAAATGGGATAAACAAGCATTTTTGAGTCTTTTGCAATAAACCAATTTGATTAAGCGTGCACGCTCCCAAGTTAAGATAATTATTTTGTTCGGCGGGTCGTACCTTTGCTCCTTAAGTAATTGATTTTCTTGGGTTGAGGATAGAGAATCAATTCTTACCCAATTGAGCGCTATGTCTCAATAAAAGTCAATTTTTCCTCAATCGGACTTCTTCCTTTATTGTGCGGAATTTTTTCTGGATAGCCAATTTGCATAACAGCTGCAATCTTTGTTTTGCTTTCCTTTAAACCTATGGCTTTCATAAATTCTTTATCGTGCATATAGGGTGTTATCGTCCAGAGCATGCCTACACCATATCCCCATGCTGCTAGCTGTACATTTTGAATAAATGCACACACTGCTGCAAAGTCTTCTTCATAGCGAATGGAGTCATCTTCAATTTCAAAATAAATCAGTGCATGATGAGGAATATCCAGAAGGAATTTTGTCATTGAAGCAATCATTTTCACTGTTTTTGGATCATTGCCCTGTTTGATCATTCCAATCCGTTGATAGCTTTGTATAATGGACCCAACAAAGTCCTGTTTTCCTTTTCCCTGGTATACTTTAATTTTCCATGGTTCCTTCATATAATGCGTCGGTGCCCAGGTTCCATATGTAAATATTTTTTTCAATAATGCTTTGTCCACTTCTTGCTGTTTAAAGGAATGAATGGTTCTGCGTTCTTGAATTGCTTTTAAAATATCAATTTTTCATCACCTCCTATTCCAATAGACTAGCATAAAAAAACATAAAAGCGATAGTTAAAGTCATATCACTTTTATGCTTAACATTTACTCGAAACGCTGGCCTGACATAACAGTCATAAAACGCGTATAAAACCTTGGATAATCAAGTCCGAAGGCAATACGATGTGTTCTTCGGGTCTCTTCTTCAGCATCCTCTTCAAGATTCGCATATGGACGAATGTCAGCGATGCTTTGTCCTCGCTCTGTACCCTCTCGAGCCTGAACAATTTGCACCGGTAAATCCTGGAAGGTGAACATGTCTTCGTTATTAATCGCCATTAATGTAAGAACATCGTGAAGCGGACTTCCTTGGATGTTCGGGTCCCTCTCCTTATAATATTCGTAGTAATAATCCAATAACGTTTTCACAATAGGAAGTCCGCCCACTTGATCAATATAATCTACCATTTCTGGTGTAGCGATCGCTTGCTGCGTTACATTCAATGGAATAATTGTAACGTTATCAGTATTCGCTAACACTAGCTGAGCAGCAACTGGATCACCATGAAAATTCGCTTCAGAGACGGCAGTTACATTTCCAGGTACCCAAAATGCGCCACCCATTACATAGTAGCTTCCTACCTTTTTCATTAGATCCTGATACAATAAGAACATCGTAGCAAGTGATGTTAAACGACCAATGTTCACAATGACTAATTCCTGTTGATATTGTTCAATTATTTCTACAATATCATGGAAGTTTTCACTGATTAAATTTTGTCCATCTGTCTCAGGTATAATTGGACCAAGTCCATATTCCCCATGGATTTCCGGTACATATACAGGAGGTTCCCCAGTCATTGGTATTTCAGCACCTGCAATGATTTTGACATCTTCAATTTCTTCCGTATCAAATAGACTTTTTACATATTGAATGTTTGCTAAAGCATTTTCCCTTGATATATTTCCATAATCCGCAACCAGCCCAACAATATCAATTTCATCATTCATATATGCGTAGAGAATAGCAATTGTATCATCAATACCGATATCGCCAAAAAGCAATACTTTTTTAGCCACGTAAGTCCCTCTCCCTGTAAGATAATTACATTTAGTTAACTGTATTACAGAAAGAGACTTTCTATACCTTTTTTCATCCAAAAGAAAAGAGGCGGATTTTCACCGCCTCTTATCCAAATTTATTATTTTTTCAAGTTATAGAATGCACTTAGACCTGCATATTCACCCATACCAGCTAATTCATCTTCAATGCGAAGTAATTGGTTGTATTTCGCTACACGGTCTGTACGTGACGGCGCACCTGTTTTGATTTGCCCTGCATTTGTTGCAACAGCGATATCAGCGATTGTAGCATCTTCTGTTTCACCAGAACGGTGAGAAATAACTGCTGTATATCCAGCACGTTTAGCCATTTCAATTGCTTCAAAAGTTTCTGTAAGTGTTCCAATTTGGTTCACTTTAATAAGGATTGAGTTTCCAATTCCTTGTTCAATTCCTTGAGAAAGCTTCGCAGTGTTTGTAACAAATAGGTCATCTCCTACTAACTGTACGCGATCACCAATACGCTCTGTCAATAATTTAAAGCCTTCCCAGTCATTTTCATCAAGACCATCTTCAATAGAAACGATTGGGTATTTATTGATCATTTCCTCATACCAGTCAACCATTTCTGCTGAAGTACGTACGACACCTTCACCTTTTAGGTTATATTTTCCATCCTCATAGATTTCAGATGCTGCAACATCCATTGCAAGCTTGATTTCTTCACCTGGTTTATAACCAGCTGCTTCAATTGCTTCCATGATTGTTTGTAATGCTTCTTCGTTAGAGCCCAAGTTTGGTGCGAAACCACCTTCATCACCTACTGCAGTGTTCAAGCCTTTATCGCTTAGCACTTTTTTCAATGCGTGGAAAATTTCTGCACCAGTACGCAATGCTTCTTTAAACGTAGGAGCTCCTACTGGCATAATCATAAATTCTTGAATATCAACATTATTATCTGCATGCTCTCCACCATTAACAATGTTCATCATTGGTGTAGGTAACACTTTGGCATTGAATCCACCTAGGTAGTTATATAATGGAACTTCAAGGAAGCTTGCTGCTGCATGAGCTGCTGCCATGGATACACCTAAGATAGCGTTAGCACCCAATTTACCTTTGTTTTCTGTACCGTCAAGGTCTATTAATAAAGCATCGATAATGTTTTGACGGGTAACATCAAGTCCAATTAACTCTGGTGCAATAATTTCATTTACATTTTCAACTGCTTTTAAGACACCTTTTCCTAAGTAACGGTCTTTGTCACCATCACGTAATTCAACTGCTTCATACTCACCAGTTGAAGCGCCACTTGGAACAAGCGCAGAACCAAATGCTCCGGATTCTGTAAAAATTTCTACCTCAACTGTTGGGTTCCCACGTGAGTCTAGTACTTCTCTAGCGTAAACGTCTGTAATGTATGGCATGAAAATCTCTCCTTTTTTTACCTATTGTTTGTAATTTTTATTTGTAGTTATCATTTAATAATTAGCGACTCTCCGGTCATTTCTTCTGGTTTTACAACATCTAATAAATCCAATAATGTTGGTGATAGATCTGCAAGGATACCACCATCGCGTAATTGAATATTATCTTTTGTTACAATTACTGGTACTGGATTGGTAGTGTGCGCAGTCATTGGATCTCCATCTAGCGTAACAACCTCATCAGAGTTACCATGGTCCGCAGTAATGATTGCATGTCCACCTAGTTCTATAATTTTGTCAACGATTTTACCTAAGCATTGATCAACCGCTTGAATCGCATCAATAGTTGGCTGCAGTTTACCTGAATGTCCGACCATATCAGGATTCGCAAAGTTTAGGATGATTGCATTCTGTTCGCCTTTATCAAGCTCAGTAAGCAGTGCATCAGTCACTTCATACGCACTCATTTCTGGTTTTAAATCATACGTTGCAACCTTAGGTGAATCAATCAAAATTCGTTTTTCACCTGGGAATTCCGCTTCACGTCCACCACTCATGAAAAAGGTTACGTGTGGGTATTTCTCCGTTTCGGCAATACGCAGCTGTTTCAGATTATTCTGGGCCAGCACTTCACCTACCGTATTATCCAGATTGATTGGTTCATAAGCAACAAAACCATCAACCGTTTCACTGAAATTCGTCAGCATCACAAAGTCCAAGTCTTTTGGCACATTTTCGCCGCGGTCAAAATCACGGAAATCTGCATTTGCAAATGTACGTGAAATTTGAATCGCTCTATCCGGGCGGAAATTATAGAAAATAATGGAATCATTATCTTGGATTTGTCCTACAGGCTTATCATTTTCATCAACGATAACGGACGGAATAACAAACTCGTCATAAATTCCATTTTCATAATTATCGTTAACAACATCCATTGCGTGTTTATACTTCGGCCCTTTCCCTTGAACCATTGCTTCATACGCCTTCTGAACACGATCCCAGCGTTTATCCCGGTCCATAGAATAATAACGTCCAGAAACGGTTGCAATTTCACCTATTCCAAGCTCACGGATCTTTTCTTCGGTCTCAGCAATATATTTACCTGCAGTTTGTGGGCCGACGTCTCGACCATCTAGAAATGCATGTATATATACTTTTTCCAGACCACTATCCTTCGCTAGTTTCAGCAATGCGAATAAATGACTGATGTGGCTATGCACACCACCATCAGATAATAATCCAAACAAGTGCAATGCCTTATCATTCGTTTTCGCATGGTGAATCGATCTGAGAAAAGCCTCGACCTTGAAAAAGTCTCCTTCCTCAATGGACATATTCACACGTGTCAAACTTTGATAAACAACGCGACCAGCACCAATATTCAAATGACCTACTTCCGAATTCCCCATTTGACCTTCAGGCAATCCTACGGCGTTTCCACTTGCGATCAATTGATTATGGGCATATTCCTCCCAATATCGATCAAAGTTAGGTGTACTTGCTTGTTTGACTGCATTTCCCATCACTTCATCACGAATCGCATATCCATCCAAAATGATTAATGCAGCTAATTTATTTTGAGTCATTTCGTACCTGCCTCCACAAGATGTAGAAAGGAATCTGCTTCTAGACTTGCCCCACCGACTAAGGCACCATCAATATCTGACTCCCCAAGAAGTTCCTCTATATTGGATGGTTTTACACTGCCACCATATTGAATGACAACCTTCTCCGCCGTATCTTCTGATGTCACTTCTTTAATTACCTGTCGGATATGGGCACAAACTTCATTTGCATCGGCACTAGATGCTGTCTTACCTGTTCCAATTGCCCAGATTGGCTCATATGCAATAATCGTGTTAGCTATTTGGTCATTCGAAAGACCTTCCAGCGCTTTTTTCACTTGTGATGCAACAAGATCCATCGTCTGGTTCGCTTCGCGCTGTTCCAATGTTTCACCAACACAAACAATTGGGGTTAACTCATGATTAAATGCTGCATGTGTTTTCTTATTTACTGTTTCATCTGTTTCTGCAAAATATTCACGGCGTTCAGAGTGACCTAGCACAACATGTGTTACACCAAGATCTTTAAGCATAACCGGACTTACTTCCCCAGTAAATGCACCACTTTCTTCAAAATGCATATTTTGTGCAGCGACACGCAATTTCGTTCCATTTGTTTTTTCAACTAATGCAGACAGATACGGAAATGGTGCACATACAATCGCTTCTACTTGATCATTATCTGGAACACTACCAACAACATCTTCTACAAAGGCGTTCGCTTCCGATAAATCTTTATTCATTTTCCAATTTCCAGCAATCACTTTTTTACGCATTTTATCACCTCTCCGAGTTAGTTCCTATTCCTTATCATTTAAAGCAGCAACACCTGGTAATACTTTACCTTCCATAAATTCCAAGGAAGCTCCTCCACCAGTAGATACATGATCCATTTTATCTGCAAGGCTGAATTTCTCAACAGCTGCTGCAGAATCTCCACCGCCAATAATAGAGTAACCATTAGTTTCGGCTAACGCTTCTGCTACTGCTTTCGTTCCACCTGCAAATGGGTTCAATTCAAATACACCCATTGGCCCATTCCAAAGAATAAGTTTTGATTCAGCTACAAGCTGACTATACAATTCTCTTGTCTTCGGACCAATATCTAATGCTTCCCAATCAGCAGGAATTTCATCGATAGCAACTACATTCGTATTTGCCGATTCAGAAAAATCATCCGCTACAACAACATCAACTGGGAGAACAAAATTAACGCCTTTCCCTTCGGCTTTCTTAATAAATTCCAGTGCAAGGTCAATTTTATCCGCTTCTAAAAGGGATTTCCCTATTTCATGGCCTTGTGCCTTGATAAATGTGTAGGCCAGTCCTCCGCCAATGATCAGATTATCTACTTTCTCTAATAGATTATCGATTACATTGATTTTGTCTTTTACCTTTGCCCCGCCAATAATAGCAGTAAACGGTCGCTCTGGAGTTTCAAGTGCATTTCCCAGCACTTTTATTTCCTTTTCCATCAGGTATCCTGCAGCTGCTGGAAGCTTTTCTGCAACACCAGTTGTTGAAGCATGTGCGCGGTGCGCTGCACCAAATGCATCGTTTACGTAAAGATCTGCCATATCAGCAAATGCTTGTACTAGTTCAGCATCATTTTTTTCCTCGCCAGCTTCAAATCGAACATTTTCAATTAATAGTACATCACCAGCTTGTAATCCAGCAATCGCTTCGTTTACTTCTTCACCGTATACGGAATCTGTTTTTACTACTTGTTTTTCAATTAAATTACTTAAATGCTTGGCAACAGGGTCCAAACGTAAATCTTCCACTACTTTGCCTTTTGGTCGTCCAAGATGACTTGCCAAAATAACAATAGCACCTTGCTCGGTTAAATAATTAATAGTCGGCAATGCCGCTCTAATCCTTGTATCATCCGTAATCTCCCCGTCTTTTAACGGAACATTAAAATCTACACGGCAAAATACTTTTTTCCCTTTTACGTCAAGGTCTTGAAGTGTCTTTTTATTCATGATTAAACCCTCCTTATTTTTGCCTATGTACCCATTCTTTAACATAGGTTCGCTTCATTACATGTTTCGTAATAATTATATACTAACAAGCCGATTAACGCTTGTTAAAGTATTTATAACTTGGCATTTGCACCTATGCAGATTGTTATCTGCGAAAAAACGGAGGAGGAATGGCATCCTCCTCCGTTACAATCTTTCTTATAGTCCTTGTTTTTTCATAAATGCAGCTAAGTCTACACAGCGTGAAGAATAACCCATTTCGTTATCGTACCAAGATACAACTTTAACGAAGTTATCTTCCATAACCATTGTAGAAAGCCCGTCAATAACTGAAGAATGCGGGTTGCCAATAATATCAGTCGATACTAATGGAGCCTCACTGTATTCTAGAACACCTTTCAATGGACCTTCTGCTGCTTCTCTTAATGCATTATTAATGTCTTCAGCAGTTACTGTTTTATCTAATTCTGCAACTAAGTCAACTAATGAACCGTCTGGAGTTGGTACACGAACAGCCATACCATTTAGTTTTCCACTGATTTCTGGTAATACTAGGCCAACAGCTTTTGCAGCACCAGTTGTTGTAGGGATAATGTTTTCAGCTGCAGCACGCGCGCGACGGTAATCTTTATGTGGCAAATCAAGAATTTGCTGATCGTTTGTATATGAATGAATTGTTGTCATTAATCCGCGCTTAATTCCAAATGTGTCATTCAATACTTTAGCGAATGGTGCTAAGCAGTTTGTTGTACAAGATGCATTTGAAACAATGTGGTGTTTCTCTGCATCATATTGATCATCGTTAACACCCATTACAATTGTTAAGTCCTCATTGTTTGCAGGTGCAGAAATAATAACTTTTTTCGCTCCAGCATCAATATGCTTATGTGCGTCTTCTGCATTTGTGAAACGTCCTGTAGACTCAATAACAACTTCTACTCCTAAATCGCCCCAGCCTAATTGTGCAGGATCACGTTCAGACAAAACTTTAATTTCTTTACCGTCCACAACAATATTGGAACCATTAACAGAAATCTCTTCTTTTAGTGAACCATGTACAGAGTCATATTTTAATAGATGTGCAAGCATGTTTGCATCTGTTAAGTCATTAACAGCAACTACCTCTACCTCATCATTTAGTAATGATTGACGAAATACGTTACGTCCAATTCTTCCAAACCCATTAATTCCTACTTTTACTGTCATGTATTTTTCCTCCTAGAATTCATTTTTGCTTGATATATTTAAAGAGGAGAACCTCTCAATATCTGTTCTGCTGCACCTTGATCTGTTATTAGCAATTCACCTCTACCTCGTTTGAAATAGGATGCAATTGCTACTCCCTTTGATTTACCTCCGGCCACAGTAATGACATTATCTACGTTGTCCAAATCTTCCAGCTGTATTCCTACTGTTTTTACTTTATGGACAACATTACCTGTTTGGTCAAAGTAATAACCGAATGCTTCACTTGCGGCACCCTTTTCCTTTAATAAGGTGATGATTTGGTCTGGCGTTCTCCTTTGTTCAGCCATTTTCAACGCATCCCCAACACCATGAATAACAATATCAGCACCTTTGATGCGCTGCACCACTTCCATAATAGTGGGTTCATTGATGATGGTTTCATACGTCGTATCACTGATCGGATCCGGAACATATAATTGCCGGTAATCTCCGCCGACCTTTTTGGCCATTTCTTCCACAATTCTGCTTGCTTGATTTTCAGCCTTTTCACCAATACCGCCACGGGCTGGGACAAACAGATATTCGCTTTCCTTATTCAAGGATGTCATTGCATCAGCAACAGCGGCCATAGTAGTTCCGCCAGTTACAGCAATTGTATTTTGTTTTCCAACAAGTTTCTTGAGCGAAGCGATACAGGCCTTTCCCATTTCTTTTTTAACCCATGCATCGTCATCACTGTCACCAGGTACAACAACTACACGGTCTACTTGTAATATTTCCTTGATTTGTTCTTCTAAAACATGTAACCCCGTTAGATCGCCTATAAACTTCGCAAGCTGCTCCAATATTACTTTTCCCTCATTTGTAATATACATTCCTCTAGCAGTTACTTCAATTAACCCTTGTTCATGAAGGAAATCGACTTCACCACGTACATGTCTTTCTGTGAGATTCGTGTTTTCTGCCAAACCTCTCCTGCCAATAGGCTGAAACAAATCCACACTATGCAATAATGCATATCGTTGCTGCATGATTTCTAATACATCAGGAACAAGCTTTTGCTGCAGACTAATCAATGCTTTCATTTTAAAGGCTCTCCTTTTTCGGGTCATATATCGTCCCGACAGGATATATTATGTCCCAGTTACAATTCATATTATATCATAATCAGAAAGTTATACAAATGAAAACACTAAAATCTTTACATATATTTTAAAAAGACTACATAGTTTACAATTCCCAAAGGTTAAAAACATAAACGAAAAACGTGATTTCTTTACTAAATGACGTTTTTAAGATACAAAAAAACACCATCCCATTAAACTGCTAATGAGATGGTGTTACTTTTAATCCCCTGCGAGTAATCTCTCTATCGCTTCAAAATTTATTCCTTCCCCATATAACCGCCTGCCATTTATTTCAATTACCGGGATTTCCAAATGATATTTTTCAAGCCACTCATCATTTGTATAAATATCTCTTCTTTCCAGCTCGAATGGATGCGCTTCCATAAACAATGATAATAATAGCTCTGCTTCATCACATAAAGTACAAGTTTCCTTTGTGTATAAAATAACATGCTGCATTATTAGTTCCTCCTGTTTTCTCTACGCTTAATCGATGAGGGAATACGTAGCTGATCCCGGTATTTCATTACAGTTCTTCTTGCTAGTTCAATTTGAAATTCATTCTTTAGTTTGCGTTTTATTGCTTCATCTGACAGTGGATTTTGTTTATCTTCATGGATAATCAGTTCTTTCATTAGCTGTTTTACAGCAAAGGAAGCAGTAGTCCCACTCTCGTTTTTAATTCCACGTTGCAGAAAAAATTTGAGTGGAATGACGCCATGTGTTGTTTGTACGTATTTCTGACTGATTGCCCTGCTTATTGTGGAGATATGAAGTTCCAGTTCTCCCGCAATCTCTCTTAATGTTAGTGGCTGAATCATATATGTCCCATGTTCAAAAAAAAGATACTGTTTCTCCATAATTTTTCGAATAACACGTTCGATTGTATTCCCTCGATAGCCAATTGCCTGTTTTAATTGTTCAATTTCTTTATGCTTCTCTTTTAAGTAATCAGTTGCTTCATGCATAGGATCATTTAAATGCTGGTATGTTGGGTTAATTGTTATTTTGGGTGTTGACCATCGATAAAAAGAAAGCCTCCATTCACCATCCTCTTTATAGATAGAAGCTTCCGGAATAATATAGTCAGGTTCAGGCGGTTCCAATAGTTTACCTGGCTTTGGATGACACAGCTTTATACTTTCAATAATTGATTCTGCTTCTTCTGCAGCTTTTCCATATAGTTCACTTATCGCCTCCACATCTGCATTCGCAATTAATTCTAAATGATTTTCAAGCAAATCTTCTATAAATGGCTGGAAGTTATCTGTTTGCTTTAGTTGTAATAAAATACATTCCTTTAGGTTTCTCGCACCAATTCCTGCTGGCTCCAAGGATTGGATTTTCTCCAATGCGTATTCGGCATTTTCAATTGTCGTTCCACATTTAGCTGCCCACTCATCCATAGCAATTTCAAGATACCCGTCTTCATTAAGTGAATCTATACCAAATTCAATAATTGGTTTTAAGGGTTCTGGGTAAGAAATGGTAAATAATTGCGATTTCAATTGATCGTACAATGACATTTCCGCCGTATTTATTTCCCCAATAGAAAGTGTATCTGGAGATGCTGGTCGATATTGAATCCAATCCATATCAGAATTAACTTCTTCAATTAATGGATTTTCTTTTGCCACCTCTTTTATATACTCCATCAGCTCTCCACTTGAAAATTGCAGGATATTAATCGACTGGACAAGCGACTGATTCATTTTCCATTGTAAAGACTGATTTAAGCTAAGTTTTTGTTTCATGCATAAACTCCCCTTTGTTGATGCACTCTCTTTCTATTTTGCCACGAAAAGCAAGTAAAGTCATCTCCATACATAAAATCATGCTATCCTGGTAAAAATAGCCATATTGCCAGATACATTTATGGGAAATCTAAAAACGTTAATTTGATTTGATTTCAAAAGGGTGTTTTTTATAATGACTCGAACGAAAAAAAAGGAAAGTCTAGCCCACCTTCTTCGCCGTTATTTTATGCTGGTTGCAGGTGCCTCTATTGCAGCAGTAGCTCTGGACCTCTTTCTTGTACCAAACGCTATCATTGATGGTGGGGTTATTGGTATTTCATTGCTGCTGAATTACCTCACTGGTATCAGCTTCGGAATACTGGTATTGATAATCAATATTCCCTTCCTGCTTTCCGGCTATCAGAGACTTGGCAAGGGCTTTTTAATTGCTTCCCTATTTAGTATTCTTACATTGGCAATCGCGGAGAAACTATTGCATCATATTGAGCCAATTACGGATGAACCGCTATTAGCAACCGTATTTGGCGGTTTGATTTTGGGTGCCGGGGTAGGGATTGTTATCCGGAATGCTGGTGCATTAGATGGGACAGAAATACTCGGAATAATCATCAGCAAAAGTTTTCCTTTTTCCGTTGGCGAGTTTGTCATGTTCATTAATATTTTTATATTTGTATGGGCTGGATTTATTCTCGGATGGGAGCAAGCAATGCTATCCATTCTTACCTATTACATCGCCTCGAAAACCATTGATATTGTAGGACAAGGTATTCTCAACGAAACAAAAGCAGCACTGATTGTCTCCGATGTATCAGGTGAAATTGCCAATCAAATTGAGGAGTCTCTAAAGCGCAAGGTAACGAAATTATATGGTCAGCATAATCATCAGGAAACAGATACCCAGGTTCTTTACGTTATTATTACTCGGCTTGAAGTTGCTAAGCTAAAACAAATTGTGTTTGATTCCGATCCAAGAGCCTTCACTACCATTATGGATACACAGGAGGTTCATGGAGGACGCTTTAAGATAACGGTACATTGACAACTAAAAATGGGAGGTTGACAACAGGTTAAATTACAGGACCTTCCATTATTTTATATTTACAACACTGACATTTGCCGAGATAAATGAACATACCTTTTAGATGAACAATCAAGTATTGATAAAAATTCGCAGGAGGGATTAATATTTCATTTGTAAAAATTGATTCCAAGACAAGATTATTCTATGAGGTTCAGGGCGAAGGACAAACCATTATTTTTATTCACGGGGTAATGATGAGCAGTAAATTTTTTCGGAAGCAGCTCGAACATTTCAGTAAAAATTACCGTACAATCGCTTTAGACCTTCGTGGTCACGGTCAATCATCTAAGGTAGACCATGGTCACACGGTCGCACAATATGCAAAGGACTTAAACGTTTTCATGGAGAAACTGGCATTAAAAAATGTAATTCTTGTTGGCTGGTCAATGGGAGCTTTTGTGATATGGGATTATATCAATCAATTTGGAACAGACAATGTTAAAGGAGTAGCGATTATTGATCAGTCGGCTTCCGATTACATCTGGCCAGACTGGGAGTTCGGCGCTTTTGATTTTCAGGCAATTGCCAATATCATCCAAACAATCCAAGAAGACCAAGAGGCGTTTAACAGTAATTTTATCTATGGAATGTATAAAGAAAAACCTGCCCAAGAAGAATTTACGTGGATTCTACAGGAAATGAACAAGCTTCCCGCTTCCATTGCAAGTACAATCGTCTTTAACCAAACCGCGGTCGACTATCGAAAGACGCTCTCCAATGTAACAGTTCCTGCTTTAATTTGCTTCGGTACCATTGGTTTCTTTCCGATTGAAGCTGGACAATTTATTAAGGATAGAACTCCACATGCTAAACTTGTTCCTTTTGAAAACAGCAGCCATCTGTTATTCCTCGAAGAAACGGAGAAGTTTAACCATGAACTCGAGGAATTTATTCGCAATCTATAATCTGTGGATTAGCATCGAGGGAACAGCATCACCACGATGGGCTCCCTCCCCTTTTTTCAATATTATTGCTGCATTGTTTGTACGTTATCCGGATTATCTCCTATCGATTGGTGTCATTCCATCTCCACTACAATAGATTTTCCTTCACTTTCGTCCGACCATTTCCAGCTTTCATGCAGCCTGATTCGTCCATCAGTTAAAATTTCAGGTGTGGAGTAACATTCACCACCTCTTATCAAGCCTTTTGTGTTTACATGATTATATTTAAAATGCAGGCAACCATCTTCTTTTACGATTCCGATCAATATACCTTTTATAATTTCTCCTCCGCGATAGGTTGCTGAAAGTATATTATCTTCTTGTTTATATTCAAAAATAGTTTTGGTGGATACTTCTCCGTTTACTGTGTTTTCGATTGATACAAATTGACGGCCATCATAATTTATCACCCATAACACTCCCAGTTTTCCAAATTCAAATAATATTGCTTTTCAATTCATACGTAAAATAGTTAAATTAATTATTATAACGTAATTTCAACTAGTTTTTATTGAAAATTACGATTTGTTATTGCTTGTTATCATTGCTTCATTTTTAATTTCATTATGCCTTTTATCCAAATTAATCGCTTTCCACGTTCTCACTAAACCATCAACGATTGGCTCAATTACGTCAGCTTCGCGATCATAATATAGATGTGACAATGGATTCCAGCTTGTTAACACGCCTCCAGCATTCACTGCAACATCTTCCGTTACCGCGTGTTGGTATGCTTCATTTACTTCTTTTAATGGAAAAGCTAATACATCATCTTTATCATAAAAGTTCAACCACTCACCAGGCATATTTGGATAAAATTTCGATATCAATGGGGACGGAACCGTAATTGGAGAACCAAAGTCAATATAGCGCAAAGACCATAAAGCCATAGGACTCCCCATTGTATAGAAGAGTGTTAGCGTTTCACACTGCTCGATTGGAGTGTTGCTTGTGCACTTTACTGTTTCGCACCCCATATTTTCCGGTTTAAATTGTAAATCATAAAAGTAATTGCTTGCTATAATCGAACCCAAACTATGACTGATAATACATAGGGGCGCATTTGCTCCTGCCTTTTCTTTAAGTTTATTAATAGATGTCGCAACAAGCGCATGAACTTTATCGTAATTCTGATTTCCTAATGCTGTTGGTTGATAGGCTATTGCATCTGCTAAAAACTCAATCACAAACTGTCTCAATCTTGAATAATTTAAGTCGCTGTTTTCCTGTAATCTTTTCCACAATTCCGTTTGCTCTGATTCGAAAATGGATGACCAGAATACCGGCTCAAACACTAATTCCTGTTCCGCATTGTTAATGGAAAGGTTTTTTGCAAAGACGTCAGTGATATGTTTAATCATTTCATCCGCAAAATTTTCTTTAGGAGTACCTGCACCATGAATAATTGCAATAGCAATTTTTTGTGTCATCGGAAAACCTCCTCTTAAATCATTATACTTATCGTACTTGAAACAAATCATAACGTTAAGATGAAAATTACCTATTTTACTTCTCATAGACAGGAAAGCATACACAAGACTAAAGCAAAGCAGAAAAGACCTTTCGATAGTTTCGTGAACGAATGAAAGGTCATCTTGAAAAAATCCTTAGATATACTTAGAGATTTTTTACTAATTATTTACAATCAATCTACCGCAACAACTTTATTTTCCATTCGACCAATTTTTTCGATTTCCAGCGTAACTACATCCCCATCGTTTAAAAATTGTGGGGGTTCCATCGCAAAGCCAACTCCATCAGGTGTGCCAGTCATGATGATATCGCCTGGTTTTAATGTAACTAAATTGGAAATAAATTCAATAAGAAACGGAATGGTAAAAATCAGGTTGCTTGTATTTGAAGACTGTCTCTCTTCACCGTTTACATAGGACTTAATCGTTAAGTTTGACGGATCGCTGATTTCTTCTGCTGGAACTACCCAAGGTCCGATTGGAGTCGTGCGATCCAGTGATTTCCCTTGCAGCCATTGTGGAGTTCTTTTCTGCAAATCTCGAGCACTGGTATCGTTTCCAATTGTATAGCCAGCAATATAATCCAGTGCATCCGCCTGACTTACTTTAGAAGCTTCTTTTCCGATAACAATCGTAAGCTCTACCTCATAATCAAGCTTTTCGGTTGCGTCTGATTTCTCAATCGCATCTTCGGGCCCAATTAACGCATTTGTAAACTTCGCAAATAGTACTGGATTCACTGGTAAATCGCCTTTCATTTCAGCAACATGCTCTGCATAGTTTCTGCCTACACAGATAATCTTGGATGGATTAGGTACGGGAGGGCCTAGAATAACTTCATCTCGTTGAAGTACTGTTTTGCCATTTTTATGTGACAATGCGAAATCAAAAGCGTCCTTCGCTTGTTTTATGATTCCGTTGCCAATTGAGTAAAATTGATTGGGGTCCGATGGAAAAATAGACTCCATTGCTACGTTTTCTTTTTCACCTCTAGCAATAAGTAGATTACGATATGCTTCTTGCAAGTCGATTACAGTATTTCCATCTAAGCTGCCAATTCTCCATCCATTATCTGAGTCTTTACGTTTATAACTAATTAATTTCATTTATCAGCACCTCTTTCAATTGCGTCATTATTTAGATAATACCATTTCCAGCCTAAACTCTCAAAAGCGAACTCCATAGATACGTTGAAACTAGTAATCAAATATAAATAAAGCTAGAAAGAACCTCTGCTCTTTCTAGCTTACTTAGCTGCTAAAATGCTCCTGCACCGCCGCCGCCAGTTGAAGATGGTGATGATGTGCTGTTCATGCTCGATGTACTAGAAAGAGCAGCAGTATACAGGATGAGATTGCTTGGGCTGAATGAAGTTGTTGCATGAACTGGATTATGAAGCAATGGATACGTATTATTCCATTTCATAGCTTGTTCAGCATTTCCGCACTGCTCACCATATTTTTCACCCGCACCTAAAACAATTGCATATTCTAATCTTCTTTCTAGTGTACTTGGATCAGGTCCAGTCGGGTAACGTTTTCGTATAAATAACCAATACCCTTTAAAAGTCGCATAATTAATTTCTTTTACTCCATTTTTCCAATAATAATCTGGAATAATCAGTAAGGACGCAAAAGTAATGAAATAGAAAACACTAGCTAAAATTACAGCTGATGTAAAACTAAATCCAATTAATGTCATCATTAAAATAATAAAATAATAGATAACATTTACCCACTTATTACGATTAAATATCAACGCAACCACTGTTAATAACCCTGCAATTAATGGCAGTACCCACTGTGCTGTTTGACTAACTGTATCAATCGTAACGAAATAATTATAAAGGATAAACGAAATAATCAACAGTGGTATCGATAGCAAGGAATACCCTTTCCATTTACGGTGCAATCCTTGATAATCTTCTCTTCCTTCCACCAAAACAGCCCACCTATTAAAATTCGCTTCAAACTGTTCTGCCTTTTCCTTTATAACTTTATCTGCCTCGTCTTTATTATCTAGCAAATCCTCCAGTAAAAAGTAATCCCCAGATGAATCACTTTTTGTAAATAGCCAGGATTGCAAAAATGCATCAGCCATGTCAACCGTCTTATTTTCTTTTATCCACGTAAAACGAAATGTCCGATCACCTTCTTTTACGGCTGAAGGCACCTCTGTCAGATTGACAATTCCACGCTGCTTTAATGAAAACAGTCCTGCAATGAAGCTGTCATGCGGCAAATGCAAACTATTTTGCAAATACTTTATAAACAAGGGATCTGTTTGTTCAAGAATTCGCATCAATGCATCTTCACTTTTATTCCCTCGATAGCGATATGGATGAATAAAAAATACAAGAAGTGTTGTTAAAATAAGCACTCCAATTAATCCCCAAATGATTGGTACAGCTTTCCCCATATTAGCATCGAGATTTTCCAACCGTTCGGTATAGTCTTTTTCTTCTGCTAAAATCTTATCTAGCATCGGTGAATCTTTTGTGAGCTCCATACCAGCTAACTGGCCAGCTGGAAAGATAAACCGAAGCATGGACGCTTCACCAGCTTCCAGCAGCGAATTTGTATACACTAAGCCATTGTCGGAATTGCTTAAATTTCCTGATTCATCCTCATGTAAAAATAAGTGCGTATCTTCCATCTTTTGATTTGGCGGGTGAATAACAATTTGTACATTGTTTAAATCTGTTTCATTGGAATTATCAAAAAAGGCATATTTAAACTCTGCAATGTCTGGATACTTGTTGACAGACCCTTTTATCGTATAGGTATACAGCACATGCTTTGTTTCATTCGATGATTCCGTAAAAATACGGTACGTGCTATCCTCTTCTTCTACTTTTAACGATTCTAAATTACTTGTCTTCTCCGGTAAAACGCCATCTTCAAATAAAAATGCTTGAAAATTCTGGTCACCAGAGTGAATCGACCGCGTAACCCCCTCAAAGGAACCATTAAATGTGTACGAAAATTGTTCCTGAACATCAATTGTTCCATCTTCATTGATTTGGGCATCTATATTTACTTCATCAATAGTAAAAGAGCGCTCTCCATCCTCCCAACCTGCTAAAACAAAAATAGAGAGCATTATAATTCCGATATAGGTTAATCGCTTCATTTCACACCCTCCTCGTTCTTATCTTACTAATACGATGGAGGACATGCAAAAGTTTCAAAAATTGATACTTCTGTGCAATGTATCAGTTCTTCATTTTCGGATCCAGCGCATCTCGTAATCCGTCTCCGATTAAGTTAAATCCAAGCACAACTAACATGATGGAAATACCGGGTGCTAGGAGTGTCCAAGGTGCGAGCTGAATGAAGTCTCGGGCGTCTGCCAGCATCTGGCCCCATTCGGGTGTTGGCGGCTGAACTCCAAGACCGAGAAATCCAAGTGCAGCGGCCTCAAGTATTGCGGTTCCGAATCCCAATGTCGCTTGAACAATAATAGGGGCGACACTGTTAGGCAAAATATGATGCATAATAATTCTGCCGTTTTTCATCCCCTGTGCTTTGGCAGCCATAATATATTCTTCTTCTCGCAAACTAATAACACGAGAACGAACAAGCCTGCCAAAAATCGGAATATTAATAACAGCTATTGCTATTAATGCGTTTTGTAAGGAAGCACCAAGAATAGCAACAATCGCAATCGCTAATAAGATACTTGGAAAGGCTAGTAAAATATCAAAAATCCGTGAAATAATCATATCAACCCACCGACCGAAATAACCAGCAATTATACCGAGGAGAGTTCCAAATATCAAAGCGCCTGTTACCGCGAAAAAGCCAACTTGCAGTGACACCCTGGCCCCATATGCGATACGGGTGAAAATATCTCTTCCTAAATGATCTGTGCCAAGCCAGTGTTCCCCTGATGGAGGTTGTAATCGATTGACCAGCTGCTGTTCCTCCACTGAATAGGAAGTTAATAACGGGGCGGCCAAACCAAGTACAATAAAAAATAAAATAACCACAAATCCGATAATCGCAAACCGATTTTTCTGTAATCGCTTAATTGTATCCTTCCATGGTGATATCGCTTCAATCTCTTCTGAGTCAATATGCTGCCCTGATTTAGCTGGATTAGGAATTTGCTGCTCTGAATAGTTCTTTTTTTCTTCCATGTTCATCTGCAGCCTCCTCTAATATTTAATCCGCGGATCAATTTTTTTATATAAAATGTCTACCGCTAAATTGATTAAGACGAATATAAATGCGATGACAAGTATTCCCGACTGAATAACTGGGTAATCCCGATAACTTATCGCCTCATATACATACCTGCCAATACCTGGCCAGCTAAAAATTGTCTCTGTTAAAATTGCACCCCCAAGCAATACACCAGTTTGTAAACCAATAACCGTTAAGACAGGAATAATTGCATTTTTTAATGCATGCTTATAAATCACTAAAAATTGCCCTGACCCTTTAGCGCGAACTGTCCGAATATAATCGGACTTCATCACCTCCAGCATGCTGGATCGTGTCATTCTTGCAATAATCGCCATTGGTATTGTGCCAAGCGCAATACTTGGCAAAATCAGATGCTTTAATATTGTTAATGCACGACTAAAATCTAAATGAATCAAGGAATCCAGCACATAAAAATGTGTTATCGCTGCGATTGGATCTCTGCTATTCTGCCTTCCATATGCAGGCAGCCAGCCTAGTTCTTGGGCAAATATCCACTGCTCCATTAATGCAAGCCAAAAAATCGGCATCGATACGCCAATTAATGCTACCATCATGGCCAGTAGATCAAACCAAGAGTTTTGTTTCCAGGCACTAATAATTCCTGCATTCACACCTACAACAACAGCAAAAATCATTGCAAAGATGGTCAGCTCGAAGGTAGCTGCTATGTATGGCCATATTTCCTTGGATATTTCTGCTTTTGATCGTAAAGAAGTTCCCAAATCCCCTTGTACGAGATCCATTAAGTAATGGCCATATTGAACAAAATAAGGCTCATTTAAGCCCATGCTTTTTTCTAATTCTGCAATTGCATTTGCAGTAGCAGTTTCCCCTAAAATAACCTGTGCAGGGTTTCCTGGAATGAGATGAACAATCGAAAAAGTAATCAATGTCATACCAATCAATACGGGAATAAGCATTAATAGACGTCGTAGAATATAGGAAAACATTTTTTCACTCCTATTCTAATCTCTTCAGTTCCATATTGCTAAAAAGAGGCCACAGCGTGATGCTGCTGCCTCTTTTTATTGGTGGTAAGTTATAAAGGTCCAAACCTGAATAGCTCTATCCTGGCGATAATTTCCTCAGCCCCGCAATTCGTTATCCAGGATATTCCACTTGTAATCTTTAGTTACTTAATTCAACTTCTTTCAGCGATTCACTTGTCGATGGATGCGGCACATAATTTACTACATTTTTTGTTGTTGCCATTACAGGTGTGGAGTGAACTAATGTTACCATTGGCGAATCTTCTGAAATCAATGCTTGCGCCTGTGCATATAGGTCTGCACGCTCATCCTGATCGATAGCACGTTTTGCACGATCCAGCAACTCATCTACTTCATCATTCTGATAGAAGTTTCGATTACTGCTTCCAACATTGGAACCGTGCAATAGACTACTTAAGAAGTAATCCGGGTCACCGTTTGTACCAGACCATCCAAGGATAAACAACTCATGTTCTCCCTGCAAAGTCTTCTCTAAATAGGGCGCCCATTCTTCACGCACAATGTTTGCCTTGATGCCAACATCGGCTAAATTATTTTGCACTATTTGTGATACCGTTTCTGGATCTGGCATATATGGTCTTGCTACCGGCATCGTCCAAAGTTCAATATCCAATCCATCTTCAAAACCTGCTTCTGCTAATAACTCTTTCGCCTTATCTGGATCATACGCATATGCTTCAACCTCATCGTTATACCCTAGATATCCTGGTGGCAAAGGATTCTTCGCAGTTGTTGCATAGCCTGCATATAAAGCATCAGCAATTGCCTGCTTATCAATTGCATAATTGATTGCCTGACGCACCTCCACTTGATCAAAAGGTTCCTTTTGTGTGTTGAATCCTACATATCCAAAGTTATTTTCAGAGCGTGTCAGCAGTTCTAATCCCTCATCAGCCTCTACACTAGCAGCATCATCTGGATTTAACCCATCCATAATGTCTATCTCACCAGACCGCAATGCAATTAATCGGGCTGCATTATCTGGAATAACTTCGAAAATAACACGATCAAGCTTTGGTAATCCATCAATTCGATAATCTTCAAATTTATCCAGAACGATAGAATCATCCTTGCTCCAGTTCACAAACTTAAACGGACCTGTTCCTACCGGATTTTCATTAATTGCTGCACCATGTTCCTCCAAAGCTGCAGGAGAAGTAATTGCAAAATAGCTCATCCCAAGATTCTGTAAGAAAAATCCTAATGGCTGATTTAAAATAAATTCAATTTCGTGATCATTTATAACATTTATCTCTTCAATTACATGACCTTCATCACCAGCAAATCCGCCAAACATCGTTCCATACATGGAATAGACATAGCCTTCATCTGCAAAAGCATATTCATGTTCCGGATTAGCCCAGCGCTCAAAGTTTATTTTTACAGCTTCAGCATTAAATTCCGAACCATCGTGGAAAGTAACCCCTTCTTCCAGATAAAATGTGTAGATCAGTCCATCATCAGAAACTTCCCAATCATGTGCTAAGCCTGGCGTAAGCTCAAAGGAATCTTTATCAAACTCTAATAACCCTTCTAACACTTGCTGTGTCACACGAGAAGATTCACCATCCGTGGTGCTGCCTGGATCAAGGCTTTCCGAATCTCCACCTCGAGCAAAAACTAATACCTGATCTCCTGCTGCTTCTGCGTCAGCCGCTGGATCCCCACCATCATTTGCTGCTTCATTTCCCGCATCACCTTCACCATCTGATGTATCGGTATTTGCACCGCCATCACCACTGCATGCTGCAATGACCAATAGAAATACCAGCAGCAGAAACAAAAGAACTCTGTTTTTCAACTTCATACATGTTCCCCCTCTTTATTTCGTTGATAATGTAATAAAGAAATACTTCATTCAGCGGGGTTCGCTTCGAACCACATCGAATATTAGATGAACAGAAACAGGATTTTCACTCCCCGCCCTTCACGTTTTTATATTTTCTTACGCTTAGAAGCGGTGATATTACAGCCCGTTAATGCGTGATAAATTTTGCTGCTGTCCATCATAAAGATGGCAAGCAACAAAATGATTATCCTCTACAGGTAAAAATGCTGGTCGTACAGATTTGCAAACATCCATTGCCATTGGGCATCTCGTATGAAATGCACATCCTGCTGGTGGATCAGCTGGACTTGGCACATCTCCCTTTAAAATCACCCGCTCTTTTTTTATATCGGGATCTGGATCAGGTACCGCAGATAAAAGAGCTTGTGTATACGGATGTTTTGCTTCATCATACAATTTATCTTTACTTGTCAGCTCTACCATTCTCCCTAAATACATCACGCCAACACGATCACTAATATGCTTAACAACGCTTAAATCATGAGCAATAAAAATATATGTGAGATTAAATTCTTCCCGTAAGGCTTCCATCAAGTTCAAAATCTGAGCTTGTACCGAAACATCTAAAGCTGATACTGGTTCATCACAAATGATTAATTTCGGATTATTTGCCAGTGCTCTAGCGATTCCAATCCGCTGTCTTTGTCCGCCACTAAATTGATGTGGGTATCTCGATGCATGATAAGCACTTAAACCAACAACCTCCAAAAGCTCCTTTACACGGCTTGTTCGCTCTTTGACATTTTTCATCCCATGAATTAATAAAGGTTCACCAATTATTTTTTCTACGGTATGTCTTGGATTCAGTGAGGCATACGGGTCCTGGAAAATAATTTGCATATCTCGCCGCAGCTTGCGCATTTCCTCGGCATGGATATGAGTAATGTCATGATCATCAAATTTTACTTCTCCAGCAGTCGGTTCGATTAAACGAAGGATCGCCTTACCCGTTGTTGACTTCCCACAGCCTGATTCTCCTACAATTCCTAATATCTCACCTTCAAATACGGTAAAGCTTACATCGTCTACTGCTTTTACCTCACCAACTGTTCGCCCGAGCGGACCTCCTTTAATTGGGAAATACTTCTTCAAACCATCAATCTCCAATAATGGCTTCCGTAATTGTTGAGACATCGTTTGCCATTCCTCCTTTTTGTTCGTCATAAAGGAAACAGCGGCTCTGTCTGCCCTCACCTACAATGTACAGATCAGGATTTTCATGAAAACAGCGATCAAATGCAAATTCACACCTTGGAGCAAAACGGCAGCCAGCCCGATCTAGCTTCGGCTTTGGTACAGTCCCAGGAATGGAATATAATTTTTGTTCCCGTTCATGTATTCTTGGCAAGGAACGAATCAGTCCTTGTGAATAAGGATGTTTTGGGTCTTTTAAAATCTCACGCTTTGATCCTTCTTCAACAACTTGTCCAGCGTACATTACGACGACCCGGTCACAAATATCTGCTACAACACCTAAGTCATGTGTAATCAATAGAATAGCAGTATCTTTTTCTTCATTTAATTTCCGCATTAAATCTAAAATTTGTGCTTGAATCGTTACATCGAGAGCTGTCGTTGGCTCATCTGCAATTAGAAGCTCCGGATTGCATGACATCGCCATGGCAATCATAACTCGTTGTCGCATTCCACCTGAAAGATGATGCGGATAATCATTAATAATTGATTCCGCTCGTGGAATACCAACTTGCTTTAACATAGAAATCGATTTTCCTCTTGCTTCTTTTTTACCTATTCTCTGATGAAATCGAAAGACTTCCCTCATTTGATTTCCAATGGTAAAGAGTGGATTTAATGAAGTCATTGGTTCTTGAAATATCATGGATATTTCATTGCCACGCAATTTCTTCATTCGTTTTTCGGAGGCAAACGTAAGGTTTTCACCTTTAAAATTAATTTCTCCGTTGACTATTTTCCCAGGAGGATTGGGAACGAGCTGCATGATGGATAAGGAGGTGACACTTTTTCCACAGCCTGACTCGCCTACAATTCCAACGACTTCTCCTTTATGTACATGCAAACTTACTTGATCAACTGCTGGTATTTCACCACTGTCTGTGAAAAAGTGGGTGCTTAAGTTCTTTATCTCCAATACAATTTCTGACAAACGGCATCCCCCTTCAGCTATCAGTTAAACGGACTCTATTATGTTCTTATAATATACTGAATATTTATTAATATTGCAAGAGATAAATAATAATAAATTTTTATATTTTTCGGAACAAAACAAATTAAGAAAAACAATTCACATAAATTATGAGATGTTTTATACTTAATGAAATAGATTGCAGCATTTAAAATAGGAGTGTTACATAGGTGATAGAAGTATATACAGATGGTGCAGCAAGTGGAAATCCTGGATTAAGTGGTGCTGGGATTTATATAAAATACGGCAGCAACGCTTATGAATATACATTTCCATTAGGGTATTTATCCAATCACGAGGCTGAATTCCACGCGATTATTAAAGCGCTAGAAATATGCCAGCAATCCTTTCCAAATGAAATTGTTTCCTTTCGATCTGATTCGAAAGTAGTTGTCGATGTAATTGAGAAGGACTTTACCAAAAATAAAACCTTTCTACCTCTGCTTGATAGAATAAGAGAGGCGTCACAAGGATTTCCTTACTTTTTTATCAAATGGATTCCAGAAAAACAGAACGGTCATGCAGATCGTTTAGCAAGAAAAGCAATTCGGTTGAACGAGCAAGCTTAAGCATCATTTTGAATTCTAATTTCCAAATGTTTATGTTACGAAGACTATATAGCTTATAATAGGGGGATACAAATGAAGGATGTGCCGCTGCGGGAACAGAGCATTGTGCTTATTGGTTTTATGGGAGTAGGAAAAACAACGATTGGCAAAGCTGTTGCAAAGAAATTATATCGTGATTTTATCGATATTGATGAAGAAATTGAAAAGAAATTTAATATGCCACCTTCTGATATTTTTAAAGAATATGGAGAGAGCATTTTTCGACAAACAGAAAAAGAATTAATTATCGATTCCTGTAAACAAAAGTTAAAAATCATCTCTGTCGGGGGCGGAGCTTTTTTACAAGATGAAGTACGAAAAGCGTGCTTATCCGAGTGTATTATCTTTTTCCTTGATTTATCATGGGAGTCATGGAAAGAGCGCATAAGTCTGCTGATTGATAGTAGACCTGTTCTACAAGGGAAAAACATCGAGCAAATCAAAGAATTATTTGAAAACAGACAACCGATTTATAAAGAACACCATTCAAGAGTTGTGACAGACGATTTACCGGTAGAGGAAGTTGCAGACTATATTACTGCGTCATTGAAAACTGCTTGGGATATTTATGAACCGAATTAATAATTAAAAGACAAGGAGCAAGAATTGCTTGCCTTGTCTTTTTTTCATTTTATTTTATTTAGTAGATACCAACTGATGCTAATAAAATCGCTACAACAATTGCTAGAATTGGAATAACGACAGCAACAATAAATATATCCTTATAACTATCTTTATGCGTCATCCCTGTAATCGTAAGCAATGTTAACACAGCACCATTATGTGGCATTGCATCAAGTCCACCAGATGATAGGGAAGCAATTCGATGAAATGCCTCTGGGTCAATTCCCGAATTGATTGCAATATCATAATATCTCGATCCTAATGCTTCTAAGGCAATTCCCATCCCCCCTGATGCCGATCCGGTGGCACCAGCAAGGATATTTACAGCAACCGCTTCTGAAATAAGTGGATTTCCCTTAATTCCCATCAATAGTGATGTAAGGCGTTCAAACCCCGGAACAGCCTGAACAACTGTACCGAATCCAACAGCAGCACTCGTGTTAATAATCGCAGTGACAGAACCTACCGCACCATTATTAATTGCTTTCACGAAGCCTTTGAATTTCGTGATATTTAAAATCAGTAGCAAAATAATTCCAGACAATAAGGCAACTACTATATCCCATTCCAAAATATTCAATGTAACAACTACGGTTATTAATGGCAAAATGGATAAAATAAAATGTGGTGTATCTCCCTCTACATTCACAATCTTATTATCTTTTGGTTCTGTATAAAATTCCCCTTTTGCATAAAGCTGTCTCTCTCTCCAACGCATATAGAAATAGCCGCCAACAGCCATAATAATCGCTGCAGTAATTCCCATGATTGGTGCTGCCATTGCATTCGTTTCAAAATATGGAGTTGGAATTAAGTTTTGAATTTGCGGAGTACCAGGGATTGCTGTCATCGTAAACGTAAAGGATCCTAAAGCAACTGTTCCCGGAATAAGCCGTCTGCTAATATTTGCTTCTTTGAACAATGTTAGTGCTAACGGGTAGACTGCAAACACAACAACAAATAAACTTACCCCTCCATAAGTTAAGACCGCGCAGGAGACGAGCACGCCTAATATAGCTCGTTTTGTACCAATTACTTTTGTTAATGCAATTGCCACAGACTTTGCCATTCCAGTATCTTCCATCAACTTCCCAAAAATCGCACCGAGCATGAATACAGGGAACCAGAGCTTTGCAAAGTTTACAAACCCACTCATATATGTGTTCGTGTATGCATCTAATAAATCCAATCCCCCTGTAATTGCAACTACCCCTGCTGCGATCGGTGCAATCCAAATAATTGACCAGCCCATGTATGCAAGCACCATTAAAACAACAAGCCCTAAAAGTATACCTAACATCATACCCCTCCTTTTATTTAATACATCTTTTACTGCATAGCTTCAATAATCAAGGTATTACCTTGACTCCCGCCAATACAAAGTGAATCAATTTCATGTTTTTCCTATTAAATTCTTTTGCAAGGGAGTGCGCCCCCGCCGTGCCGCTTGGCCCAATGCAATTGCTCCCCATTTTTATTTCCTTTAACACGAATTAATACCAACGTCTTTTTTACCGCTAATTATTGTGGTGCAAAAGCATCCTTTACTTCAATTAATTCTATTTCATCTAATGTTAAATCAGGTTTCTTAAACGCTTGCTGAATCGCTGGATCCTGTCCGATCCCATCCTTTTCTCTTCACCCTCTTTTTTATTACTGCGCTGTATAGCCTCCATCCAATACAATCGCTTGACCCGTAACTCCTTTTGCTTTATCACTAGCTAAAAATAATACATAATCTGCAATTTCCTGAACAGCTAAAAGGCGCTTCTGTGGTACCAATGGGTATAAAACCTCTTCCAATACTTTTTCAACCGGGATATTCCGATTTTTTGCTAAGTCCTCAAATTGCCCTCGAACAAGCGGGGTATCCACATAGCCAGGGCACATGGCGTTTACGGTAATCCCACTTGCTGCTCCTTCTAATGCCGCCACTTTTGTTAAACCAATAAGCCCATGCTTTGCACTGTTATATGCTGCCTTACCTGCAAAACCAATTACCCCATTAATTGAAGCCATATTAATGATCCGTCCGAATCCTTGCATTTTCATTAACGGAAAAATATGTTTTGTTGCCATAAATGGAGCAACAAGCATCACCTTTGTCATAAACTCAAACTTTTCAGTGGGAAAATCTTCAATGGATGCTACATACTGCAAACCAGCATTATTAATGAGCACATCTAGTCTGCCGTATTTTTCAACTGTTTGGTTCAGTGCTTGCTGCAGTTCTTCCTCATTGGTAACATCACATTTCAGTCCAATACAATCGTAGCCTTCCTTATTTAAGCTTTCCGAAACCTCTTCTACTTTTTCAGCATTTATATCCGATAAAGCAACTTTTGCACCATTCTTTGCAAACTCCACACCAATTTCATATCCAATTCCGCTTGCTGCCCCAGTTATAAAAACCACTTTGTTTTCAACCATGAAAAAAATCTCCCTTCATTAATACGTTCCTATTTGTAAAAACTTACTAATTCTAAGCTCTGCCTCTGTACATGCTGCGACTTCTTCAACTGTCCATCCTTCTGCTACCTCTAACAGTACAAGACCTGTTTCCTCCACTTCGATAACCGCACGATCTGTAATAATTCGATTTACAACTCGTTCTCCGGTTAAAGGCAGGCTGCATTTTTTTAAAATTTTCGATTCACCATGCTTATTCACATGATCCATAATTATAACGATTTTCTTGGCCCCGTGCACGATATCCATCGCCCCACCCATACCTTTAATCATCTTCCCTGGAATCATCCAATTTGCTAAATCACCAGTTTCAGATACTTCCATTCCACCAAGAATAGCCAGATCCAAATGTTCTCCTCGAATCATTGCAAAAGATTCCGCATTACTGAAATACGATGCACCTTCTTGAGCTGTTATGGTTTCTTTACCTGCATTAATTAAATCAGGATCAACCTCTTCTTTTAATGGTGATTTTCCAATTCCGAGCAATCCATTTTCTGACTGCAGAACAACCTGCTTTCCGTCTTGAATATAATTTGCGACCATTGTTGGCATCCCAATTCCTAAATTAACATAGGAACCGCTTACAATTTCTTTCTCAGCTCTTTTTGCTATTCGTTCTCGCACTAATGCCTTATTCAATTGGTTTAACATCTATTATTACCTCCTACTATTCCTTTAAGCTTCTTGCCGTGTAGTTAAACGCTCAATTCGTTTCTCTTGTGCTCCTTCAATTAGACCTTGCACATAGATTCCTGGAGTGTGAACATGATCTGGTTCAATTGCTCCTGTTTCCAGTAAATGCTCTACCTCTGCAATCGTTACATTCCCTGCAGCGGCCATCATTGGATTAAAGTTACGTGCTGTCTTATTGTAAATAAGATTGCCATAACGGTCCCCAACAGCTGCACGAACTAAACTGAAATCTGCCTTTAATGCCGTTTGCAGTAAATATTCTTTGTTATTAAATATGCGAACTTCTCCACCTTCTGCAATCGGAGTTCCAACCCCAGCTGGTGTGTAAAACGCTGGAATTCCTGCACCGCCTGCACGAATTCGCTCAGCGAGTGTACCTTGAGGTGTTAATTCCAACTCCAGAGAACCTTCTAGAACCTGCCTCTCAAATTCTTTGTTTTCACCTACATATGAACCTATCATCTTATCGATTTGCTTATTTTTTAACAGCAGTCCAAGTCCCCAATCATCAACACCACAGTTATTTGATATTACGGTCAAATGCTTCACCCCTGAATCTACTAACGCAAGAAGCAGATTCTCAGGTATTCCTGCCAACCCAAAGCCACCAACCATAATTGTTGATCCGTCTTTAATGGATTCTACTGCTGCTGCAAAAGATGTGTAAATGGTTTTCATCATGCTTACTCCCCTTTCCACAATCTCCTTGCAAATTTAGTGCCAACAATTAAAATAGATAAAAACGCGAGGTGTCGCCAAATCAAACAGACATCAAAAAACCTTGTTCCAGACTTTCGGAAAACAAGGTTTAAAACAGGTGGCCTTTTCAAGATAAGCCCTTTCTTTTGATTGTTTTAGATATCTTTCCATCATTTTGGATTATATTCCAGATTTCCGGAATGTTTATAATTGTATTTTTTTAGCTTTTCATAAAAACTAGATTTACCAATTCTTAATAATGCTGCAGCCTTAACTTTATCGCCGTTTGCTTTGTCTAAGGCTTGATCGATTGCTTGCTTTTCTGCTGCAGCCACAATCTCTTTTAAGCCGGTACCTTTCCCTGTTAAAAATATATCGGATTTTAATTGATCTGGTAAATCATCTAGTTTAATCATATCTGTATTTGTTAAATATACAGTAGATTCAATAACATTTTCTAACTGCCTAACATTTCCGGGCCAATCATACGCTTGAAAAAAGTCCATCACTTCCGTTTGAATTCCGTGTACCCTTTTACCTATGCGCTTTGTAATTTTATCAAGCATAAATTTAGCAAGAACGCGGATATCCTCCGGTCTTTCCCGCAATGGAGGTATTTCAATTGGAACGACATTGATACGGTAAAATAAATCCGCTCGAAAGCGATTTTCTTCAATTAACTGCTCTAAATTTTGATTTGTTGCTGCGATAATTCGCACATCCACTTTTTGTGTCGTTTCTGAACCAAGCACCTCCACTTCTCCTTCCTGCAGAACACGAAGAATTTTAACTTGTGCATTTAACGACATATCACCAATTTCATCCAAAAACAATGTCCCACCATCAGCCAATTGAAACTTGCCTAGTTTCCCATCTTTTTTTGCCCCTGTAAACGCACCACCAGCATAACCAAATAATTCGGATTCAAGCAATTCCTCGGGTATTGCTGCACAGTTTATTTTTATAAACGGTTTTGTACTACGCTCACTTAAATGATGGACACTATGCGCAAACATTTCCTTGCCCGTTCCGCTTTCTCCCTTTAATAGAACAGAAACATCCCTCGAAGAAACCTTTTTAATTTTTTCTTTAATTTTTTCCATTTTAATCGAACTGGCAACAATATCGTGCAATGCGTAAGCAGCACCATTTTGATTGCTTAATTTTTTCCGGTAGTTTTCAATCTGCAGCAGCAAATCTTTAATATGCGCATTCATTTTCATCCATTCCTTCGTATCTCTGTAAAGCACGGTTCCAACTGCGCCAACGATACGTCCTTCAGAGAAGATTGGTATCCGATTGGCAATCATATGATTTCCTTTAATATACTGCAGATCTGCAATTTCTTCCTTGCCTGTTTGCGCAACAATATGCATTCTTGTATTTTCAATTACCTCTGTAACATGCTTGCCAAGTACATCTTTTAATTGAACCTCGATAAATCTGCAATAGTTTTCATTAAGATAAGTTACTAATCCATGTTCGTCAACTACAACAAAGCAAAAATTCGTTTTCTCAAAAACAGCTTCGATGATTTCCTCTCTATATGCATTATGTAACAGCATCTGCTCTCCCCTATCCTATGACTCTTGCTGAATCTCATTTAGTGCAACGCTTTCATAAAGCTGGACTATCCATTTAAGCTTAACAATTGTTAAGGCTTAAAGGTTGTTACTCTCTTATCATACCAAATTCCACGCTGGATGTATCTGCCATGAATATAACCTTTAGTTTCATGTGGGCACGTTCCTTTAAAATTATACCCACGTCCAACGTTTGCTTTCGTTATATTGCTTCAGTAATTTAAACGCTTTTTGACCTCATTAAATTTTAAAAAATAACATATAGTTTATAGTACTCGGTTGATTATAATAGGAGGGGGTTAGATGAAAAATGACTCTAATACCGATAACCAGGACACATCCATAGATTCCAGTCTTCAACTGGCTTTAATTGCAGCAGCACTAACAACGTTAGCCGATTTAATTGGTACTTTTGCGGCTTTAGAAGCTATTGATGAAGCAAGAATTCAAGCAGAAGAAGAAAAGCAAGCTCAAGAAGAATTAGAAGCGAGGTTTAAAACAATAGAGACGGAAATTCAAAAGCTGCAAGACGAGCTGCAAGATTTAAAATCAGACGGCTAACTATATCACATATAATCAACAAAAGGCAAATTAATCTAATCCATCATCCTATAATCCTACGAAAAAAGGCAATGGATTAAGTGATTCTAAATCCATTGCCTTTGTTTATTCTCTTAGCGCGCCCAGAGGGATTCGAACCCCCGGCAAACCTGGTACCGGAAACCAGTGCTCTATCCAGCTGAGCTATGGGCGCATATACATTATAAATTTGACACATATTCTATTATAACGCCGCTTCGTCAGAGAAACAAGTCTTTTTTATTAAAAGATGATAATTTGGTAAAAACAGACTATCGAAAGTCGATAGTCTGTCAATACCAAACTTATTTTAAGCCTTCAGTCCATTCAGCTACTTTATCCGGATTTGCTTCCACCCAATCAGCCGCTGCGTCTTCAGGACTCGTACCTTCCTGAATTGCCAGCATAACTTCTTCCATGTCATCTAAATCCCAGTAGAAATTATCGAGAACTTGGTATGCTTCCGGAAGATCTTCTTCTAATCCCTCACGTACCATTGTTTTCAATACTTCAGCTTCCCCAAATGTACCTTCAGGGTCTTCTAAATATTTTAAATCATATGTTTGGAATTTCCAGTGTGGTGACCATCCAGTAACAATAATATCTTCTTCATTATTGTATGCCTCGCCTAAAGCTGTTGCCATTGCACCACTGGAAGAGGTTTGAACTTGCCAACCATCAAGATTATCATAATCTTCTAAAGCCTCTTCTGCATTTTGCACAACACCTGCACCAGCATCAATACCAGTGATTGTCTTTCCTGCTTCATCTGTTAAATCTGCGATTGAATCGACATCCATATAACTAGGAACTACTAAACCAATTGCCGCTCCTTCAAGATTCTCACCAAGATCAACAACTTGGTCGCCATATTCTTCATATTGAGCAGCCTGTGTTCCCGGCAACCATGCCGAAACCATTCCATCTGCTTCACCACTCGCAACTGCTTCCCACATTACTGCATTATCAAGCGGGGTTAAGCTAACGTCATATCCTAAATCCTCTAACACTTTACCAACAACATGAGTAGAGGCTACTTCTGAATCCCATTCCACATACGCTATTTCAATTTCATCACCATCTACAACTGCATCCTCTGAACCACTGCCTGATTCTGAATTACCGCAAGCAGCAAGTAATGCTAATAAAAGTACAGCAATGAGACTTAATATTTTTTTGTTAAGTTTTAACATCACTATTGACTCCCCTTCTTTTTAATATATATGGAAACTTTTCAATGAAAAGATGCCAACTTGTTTTAGTCTTTTTTCTTATTCATATTTTGTGTAATGCGATCAATAATAATTGCCAAAATTACAATGCCGATTCCAGCAACAAAACCTGGTCCTACTTGTGCACGTTGTAAGGAGGAAAGAACCTCTCGTCCTAATCCTGGTGCACCAATCATGGATGCAATAACAACCATTGATAAAGCAAGCATAACGGTCTGGTTAATTCCAGCCATAATGGTTGGTTTTGCCATAGGCAGCTCTACTTTAAACAATTTTTGTGCTCCAGTACTACCAAATGCATCTGCAGCCTCTACTAAGTCTTTTGAAACCTGACGAATACCTAGGTTCGTAAATCTCACCGTAGGAGGAGTAGCAAATATTAAAGATGCAAACACTCCCGGTACCATTCCAATACCAAAAAATGCAACAGCTGGAATTAAATAAACAAATGCAGGCATTGTCTGCATGAAATCCAGTATCGGCGTAATAATTGCATTTGCCGTTTTGCTTTTTGACATCAAAATGCCAATAGGTACTCCGATAATAACAGATAAGATACTTGCCAGTAACACAAGTGTTACTGTGTTCATCAGGTTATCCCAGTGTCCTTGATTATAAATTAGCCAAAGACCGACAATTGAGAAGACAGCTAAACCAAACTTTTTACCTGAAATAAAGAATGCCAGAATAGCAATAACGAGAATAAAAATTACTGGAGGAATATTCATTAGCACGTCTTCTGACATGAATTCCATGAAACTTCCAAAATGCTCTTTAACTGGATTAAATAAAAATGAAAATTTATCGGTTATAAAATCAGTTACATTTTTTGCTGCATCTGATAACGGTATTTCTGGTATAAAATCTAATGCATTATTAAGCATCTAAGTTCACCTCACTATCACTTGCCAGTGCGGCTATTACAGCCCCGCGCACAATGATTCCTTCTAACTTCTCATCTTTCACAACTGCTACAGGAGTTGGAGAATCATAAATAATATTGAAAATATCGTGCATCGCTGTATCACGATTTACTTTCGGAATATCCGTTCGAATAATCTCTGTTAAATCTTTAATGTCTTTCTTACGGGCTTCTGAGGCATCTTCTGCTGTAACGTACCCTTTTAAATTCCGTTTGCTGTCGATGACTAAAATACTAGATATTCCCTCTTCTCGCATGCGCTCTAAAGCAACTCTTGGACCATGCTTTTCAATATTTACTGTTTCAGGACGTTTCATAATATGCTGTGCTGTTAAGATTTTAGAGATATCTACATCTTCAACGAATTTTTCAACATAATCGTTAGCAGGACTAACTAATATTTCCTCTGGTGTACCTATTTGAACAATGACACCATCCTTCATTAATGCTATCCGGTCCCCAAGACGAAGCGCTTCATCTAAATCATGGGTAATAAATATAATAGTCTTTTTCATCGTAGACTGTAAATCTATCAATTCATCCTGCATTTCTTTACGAATAAGTGGATCCAATGCAGAGAATGCTTCATCCATTAACAGAACCTTCGGATCGTTCGCAAGTGCTCTTGCAAGACCAACCCGCTGCTGCATTCCTCCTGAAAGCTGGCCAGGCTTTTGATTGATATAGTCTCCCAATCCAACTAATTCTAAAGCTTTCTTTGCTCTCTCTTCTCTTTCTTCTTTAGGCACATTTTGAATTTCAAGTCCATATTCTGCATTTTTCAATATGGTTCGATGCGGAAACAGTGCAAATTGCTGGAAAACCATGCTTAATTTCTCTCTCCGCACCTGACGAAGTGAATTCTTATCCATTTTCGATAAATCTTCGCCATCAATTAAAATATTTCCTTCCGTTGGTTCAATTAATCGATTAAGCAAGCGGACTAATGTTGATTTACCACTCCCGGAAAGTCCCATAATGACAAAGATTTCACCGGCTTCAACCGAAAAAGATGCACGGTTTACACCAACCGTACTACCAGTTTCTTTTAAAATCTGTTCTTTTGTTAAACCTTTATCCAATAATTTTAATGCTTGTTTTTTATTTTTACCAAAAACCTTCGATAGATTTTTCGCCTCAATTATTGGCATGCTTTCTCACCTCTTTTTTAGTTTTGCATTTGCACTTAATGACGTACGTTAATAGTCTTAATACTTTTCTACCAGTCAGAAGCCATTAGAAAATTGGCTTTTCGCCAAAGCTTTCACTCCGTAAAGTGCGCAGTATTTTATTGATACCTATAACATTATTTGTAATTTAAAAGAAATATTTCTCAATAAAAGAAAAGCCACTTATACCCGAACAGCAATTAGTCACTTTATAACTATAAACCTTTCAATTTTTAACCACAAACTTTAAATTCGGTTGTTTTTGTATGTTTTATACGTACAATTTAAATTGCATGAACTTCACCTTGATTATTCGTTTATTTCCGCTTATTTGCTCCAAAATACTACCTAACAGCATATTTTTAATACTTGCTATTTTCATGTATGCTTTTATTGGGGATGTATAGGAGGATGCTATGGAGAAGCTTCACACGAACGATAATATAATAGTAAATATCATGATCGAATTCTCAAAGACAATTGAATTGTTTGGATTAACAACCTTAGAGGCAAGATTGTTTGCATATCTTTATTTATCAGAAGAGACCCTGACATTAGATGAGATGGCAGAAGCATTAGGAAAAAGCAAAGCATCTATTAGCACGAACATCCGAAGTCTGGCCGAATTAAACCTTGTTACACGTGTATGGAAAAAGGGTGTACGAAAAGACTTATACCAAGCTGATTCCCAACTATTTAAAACATTTATGACTTCCTTTCAGAGGAAATGGATCGACATAGCCCGCCGTCAAAAAAGTTCCCTGGAAGAAATAAACAACTACTATATAAAACAAAGCAGCCGTGAATTAACACTAGATGAGCAAACAAACCTAACAGAACGATTAAATGAAATCATCACCTTTCATGCTCAAATAGAAACGCTTTTTAAGAACATGAAATCAGATTAAGCAACATACTATTCTATATAGTTAGCTAATAATTAGCAGTGATATAATAAAAGCCGAGTAAGAAATGAAAATGCAAATTTCTTACTCGGCTTTTATTTATCAAACTCCCTATATTGATGCTTAACTTAATAAAAAGGTTTATAATGCAAAAATAAGGGTATCATGGAGTATAGATTTTTAAGAAATACATTTCTTTTTGTTTGACCTTTATTGACCATTCAGCTATTATGAAATTATATCCATAAAAGTGGGTGTACGATGTTACAGACTAAAGGAGGATTTACAATGAATTTAGTACCTACAGTTATTGAACAAACCAACCGTGGAGAGCGCGCATATGATATTTACTCACGTTTACTGAAAGACCGCATTATTTTACTAGGAAGTGGAATTGACGACAATGTGGCTAACTCGATTGTAGCCCAATTGCTTTTCCTTGAAGCAGAAGATCCAGACAAAGATATTTCATTATACATTAACTCACCGGGTGGATCCATTACAGCTGGTATGGCAATTTACGATACGATGAATTTCATCAAGCCAGATGTATCTACAATTTGTATCGGCATGGCAGCATCAATGGGTGCGTTCTTACTTACTGCTGGTGAAAAAGGAAAACGCTATGCATTGCCTAATAGTGAAATTATGATTCACCAGCCTTTAGGTGGAACTCAAGGACAGGCAACAGATATTGAAATTCATGCGAAGCGTATTATTGAAATTAAGCGCAGAATGAATGAAATTATGGCCGAAAAAACAGGTCAACCATTAGAAGTAATTGAGCGTGATACAGAGCGGGATAACTTTATGACTGCACAAGCATCTGTAGAATATGGTTTGATTGACAAAATTTTAGAGCGTAAAGAAGAAAAATAAGCAACAATAAACTTTTGAGCCTGCGAGAACATTATTTTGTTCCCGCAGGCTCTTTATATAGCATTTATCTCCAATCCTGCCTCTAAGGTTTTGCAACAAACGAAATGAGATGATCTACAGCGATCTGTTCATCAGCGCCATCACCAATTAATACAATATCTTCGCCCTTTGTAATTGCAAGACTCATTAGGCCCATTATACTTTTTGCATTTACTTTTTTTCCATCTTTCTCTAGAAATATATTTGCAGAATAGCGATTCGCTTCCTGTACAAATTGTGCTGCTGGTCTAGCCTGCAAACCTGTCTCCAATTCCACCTTAACCGACCTTTCAATCAAATCGTCCATCCTCCTCATTTTAGAAAACGCTATCATATAAAAACATGACAGAAATTTTCTTTCACTTTTTTATGCAGATAGAAAAGTAATATACTTTCCTATCTGCTTATAAAATTTCTGCCTTTATTTCAATTAAACGGTAATCCTTTGAATTATCAGTATTATAACACGAATAGCAAAACGAATGTACTAATTTACTTACTAATTCTTTAAGATTGTTTCCCCGCGTCGTATTTTATCTGCAAAGTCATCAATTTTTTTCAATCGATGATTCACTCCTGATTTGGAAATCTTGCCACTTGCTACTAATTCTCCTAACTCCTTTAAGGAGACATCCTCATGCTGGACACGAAGCTTGGCAATTTCCTGTAATTTCTCAGGCAGTTGATCTAAACCAACTGTTTTATCTATCAGCTTAATATTTTCAATTTGTCTGAATGCCGCTCCTATTGTTTTATTTAAATTGGCTGTTTCGCAATTAACTAATCGGTTGACAGAGTTCCGCATATCTCTTACGATTCGGACATCCTCAAATTTAAACAGTGCATTATGCGCACCAATAATGCTTAAAAACTCCGTGATTTTCTCAGCTTCCTTAATATAAACAATATATCCGTTCTTTCTTTCCAATGTACGGGCACGTAAGTCAAACGCATTCAATAATTCACATAATGCATCATTATGATCCTGATAGAAGTTAGATATTTCAAGATGGTAGGATGAGGTTTCTGGATTGTTAATTGAACCTCCTGCAAGAAACGCACCGCGTAAATAGGACCTTCGGCAGCATCCGCTTTCCAAATATTTTTTGGAAATTGTACGAACAACCTTATAGGGCTCATGGATAATATCCAAGTCCTCCAAAAAGGGCTCCACATCATCTTTCATCCGTACAATATATACATTATTCTTCTTCAATTTCATTTTTTTACGGACGAGCAGCTCTACTGGGAGCGAATAATTCGCTTTAATTAATGTATATATTCTTCTTGCGATTGCAGCATTTTCTGTTTGTACATCAAGTGAATAGCCATATCTTGATAATGAAACAGCACCATTCATTCTTATTAATGCTGCCAGTTCTGCAACTTGGCAGCATTCGTCAACTTCAATTGTTGTCAATTCCTTTTTAATTTCTGAAGCAAAGGACATGAGATCCCCCCTTTACCATTGCTCATAAATCTGAGTTATTCTTTTTGTAATGATTGTTCAAAAAGTCTGGTCCTTCTATTCAGCGTCTATAATATTGAATATAATAACTTTGCAATTTTAGTATTATCATGTCTGACAGTCGCTTGGGAATGATCGATAATATCCCCTTCAATAATTTCCAGTCCCATATCGATTAACCGTTCCGTATCATAGATAACTGGGGCTGCGTTTTCTTCTGCATAAACTGCTTGAATAGACTTTTCAATTGGTTCATTATGTACGACAATCGCGTCAATACAACCTTTACCAATATGATCCGTAATTGCCTGAACATGATCAGAAGCTGTATACCCTGTGGTCTCTCCAAATTGAGTCATGACATTACAAACATAAACAACCTTTGCTTTCGTAGTCTTGAGTGATTCTTTTACCTGGGGGATGATCAAGTTAGGCATAATACTTGTATATAAGCTCCCTGGTGAGATAACGACTAAATCAGCCGCCTCAATCGCCCTAACTGCATTTGGAAGTGGCTTAATTGGCTGCGGACTTAAAAAAACACGTTTGATGCGTTTATTCATAAGTGGAATTTTTGATTCCCCAGAGACAATTGTCCCATCCGTCATTTCAGCATGTAAAGACATGTTTTCATTTGATATTGGGTAGATCTTTCCTTTTACATTTAGAACACGTGATATTTCTTTAATGCCTGTATTAAAATTACCTGTAACAGACGTCATTGCCGCAAGCAGAAGATTGCCTAAAGAGTGACCAGAAAGGCCATTCCCCTCTGCAAATCGATGCTGGAATAATTCAAGAAGCATTGGCTCAGCATCTGAAAGGGCTGCAATTACATTTCGAATATCACCTGGTGCTGGTATTGCCATTTCATCTCGCAGCCTGCCGCTGCTGCCTCCATCATCAGCAACCGTTACTAATGCTGTAAGCTCGATTGGCAAATCTTTTAGTCCTCTTAATAATACCGGCATGCCGGTACCGCCACCGATGGCAACTACTCTTGGGAATTTTTGATTATTCATTTTTAATGTCCCTTTCTTTTATCAATATCCCGATGGCTGACATGCGTAATATAGCCTGCAGAGAGCTCTTTGGCAAAAAATTCAGCTAACGCTACAGAACGGTGCTGTCCGCCAGTACAACCAATTGCTACAACAAGCTGGGATTTCCCCTCTTTTTTATATTGTGGAAGCATAAATTTTAATAGGTCGAGTACTTTATCGTTAAATTTCTGTGTGTCCGACCATTTGAAAACATAGGAAGCCACATCCTGGTTCAATCCGGTTAACGGCTGCAGGTTAGCAACATAATGGGGATTCGGCAAAAATCGCACATCAAATACCAAGTCCGCATCGATTGGCAGACCATACTTAAAGCCAAAGGATAGAAAATGCACAGAAAAAATTTCCTGTTTTTCTTCCGAATAGATTTTCAGGATTTTTTCACGAAGGTCTCTTGGTTTCAAGCTCGTTGTATCAATAATCCGCTGTGCCCGCCCTCGAAGTTCATCCAAAATTTCGCGTTCCTTTGTGATTCCATTTAAAGGAAGTCCACCTGTTGCAAGCGGATGTGAACGTCTAGTTTCTTTATAGCGTGAAACAAGTGCTTCATCCTTTGCATCTAAAAATAGAATATGCTCGTTTAGCCAGTCCTCATGACCAAGAACGTCTAAAGCTTCAAATAAAGAATCAAAAAACTCACGACCTCTTAAATCCATTACTAATGCTACTTTGTGAATATTGTTTGTGGAATCCTTCATCAAATCTAAAAACTTAGGCAACAATGCAGGAGGAAGATTATCTACACAATAGTAACCTAAGTCTTCGAAGCTCTGTATTGCAACTGTTTTTCCAGCTCCAGACATACCAGTTATAATAACCAAGTTTGTTTCTTGTTCGATACCCATTAACAATCTCTCCTTCTTATACATAAAAGGATGTTTGGATCTGCTAGTACAATTCCTTTTGTATTCCATCTATACTAAGATATGCTCAGGCAAACATCTTCCATTCATGATTACTAATTTTTCTAGCTCTTAAAAAAGATTATACATTGGCTGAGCCGGATAATATATGATACCGAAGCAGTCTCATCCGTTCTCCATACATTTCCTCTTTTGTTTTTCAAGCCACTGCTTTCATTATACTATGAACGAAACATTTCCAACAAGGAAATGAAAAAAGAGTATTTTTGACAAATATGGACAAACTTACACTCAAAAAAAAACACAGGTGATATACACCTGTGCAATAAACTAATTTATCTATTAAAAGGGGGTCAATTAGTTATTTATAGTGTACCCCATTTATGTTGCGAACGTATTACAACACCATTAAGAAGCAATTACTATTAGTAAATTTTTTTACACATTTATTATTAATTTGTTGTTTTTAACTTTTCTGCAAGGTCTTCAACATACTTAATTGCGGCTTCTGCTGCAATGCTTCCATCACCAGTAGCTGTCACAATTTGTCGAAGTGTTTTTTCACGAATATCCCCTGCTGCAAAAATACCAGGGAGATTCGTCTCCATATTTTCATTCGTTGGAATGTAACCATCACTATTTGTAATACCAAGTGATTTAAATGGCTCACTAAGCGGGACCATGCCAATATATACAAACACACCATCAGCCGCAAATTCTGATACTTCACCAGTCTTTTTGTTTTCCAAGGTTACACTGCTTACTTTTCCTTCAGGACCATTGATTGTATTAACAACAGTATCCCAGATGAAATCAATTTTGTCATTGTCAAATGCACGTTCTTGGATGATTCTTTGTGCACGAAGCTCATCACGACGATGAATGATGGTTACTTTATCTGCAAATCGAGTCAAGTAAATTCCTTCTTCAACTGCTGAGTCTCCGCCACCAATCACGACTAGATTTTTCTGTTTAAAGAAAGCTCCGTCACATACAGCACAATAGGAGACACCGCGTCCCCCAAGTTCTTCTTCCCCTTGAATACCTAACTTCTTGTATTGTGCTCCTGTTGCAATAATTATTGATCGTGTTTGAAACTCCTTGCTACTTGTGACAATTGTTTTATAATCTCCATGATCAATAACTTCTTTAATATCGCCATAAGCATATTCAGCACCGAATTTTTTTGCGTGCTCAAACATTTTATTCGATAAATCCGGCCCTAAAATGTGATCGTAACCCGGATAGTTTTCTACATCTTCTGTGTTCGCCATTTGTCCACCCGGAATCCCACGCTCTAGCATTAACGTATCTAAGTTTGCACGAGAAGCATAAACCGCAGCAGTCATTCCAGCTGGTCCAGCTCCTGCGATAATCACATCATACATTCTTTCTTCGGACATTGAAATCGCCCCTTCAAATTATATATATTTTAATCATATTCAGTGTATAAAATCCCGCAGCATCCGTCTATCTTTCTGCTCAGCGAACCCCTTTTTCAGCTCCATGGCCCATCTTCTTGAGAAAGTGTGGGATGCTTCTTGCAGCCCTCTTCCCATAGTGCTAAAGCTTTACTTGGATCGCCGGTTTGATATGCTGATACACTGTACCATTTATAATAGGAAAGATGGTTTTTCACTTTTTCTTTCATTAACGTGCGAAAACGAGTGAAAGCTTCTTCGTGATTTCCTGTTCTTGAAAACGTCACTGCGATTCTCAGCTTCTGCTGTTCATGAATTGGATATATATTTTTTAACACATGTATATGTTTTTCATATTTTTGTTTCTCATTCATTTCATAATAAAATAAGGCAAGATTAATATGACTGTACAGTGCATTCGGATCTTCCTTTAACATGTCCATCTCCAGCTGTACGGCTTCCTGCTGTTTTCCAGTGAAAAACAATGCATGGGTATAATCATGCTGTGCCATTGTATATTCGGGAAAAAGGATTTTCATCTCTTCAAGGAGAGGCATTGCTTTATCCCACTCTTTATTTTCCATATGATAAAACACTGTTTCCTGTAAAATTAGCAGCTCATCTTCATCCTCAAAAAACCAATCTTCTTCATCATCTTCGTCGTCAATATCAAGAACTTCGATTAAGCTTTTTGCTTCTTCGCTGAATTCTCCATCCGGTTCTTTTTCCAGATAAGAATTAGCATATTTTTTGGCATCATTTAAGAGTCCAAGATGTGCATAATTATTTGCTATTAAATAATAGCAATCAATATAATCACTGGATTGCAATACATTTGTCAGCAGCTGATTCGCCGCGTGATATGCACCAGTTTCTGTATATATAATCGACATTTGACATTTATATAATGGTTCATTAGGATTCTGCTCGATTGCTTTTTTCAGCCATTTTATCGCTATATCGAACTTTCTTTTTTGAAAAGCCTCTACACCTTTCGTAAAGTAAAATTCACCTTCAGGAATAAAAGGGATGATCTTATTTGATTTCAATTCGTTATTCTTCTTCACTTGCATAGTATCCCCCTAAAATCGCAACATCCGACAAAATTATACCATAGATTTTGGGCTATTCCTATAAGATTGGAAGAAAACTGGAACTAACCTGTACAATTTAAGAAAAATGTCGAATCATGAGGCTGTTTTATATATTGCTAATGCGCCAGATAATAAAAAAACACTGCACTTCCAATTGTTGTAGTGTGTCTACAATTGGGGTGCAGTACAAGGTTAACCTTTTAAATGCTATTCCACTGCCGTTACAGCCTCATGAATTGCTACATCCAATTCTTCCGTGCAGGCCGCTTTTTGCTCTTTATTCCACGTAAAAACTTTTGCCATATAATCAATCACTGACTGTTTGTGTAATTGAACCCAGTCAATATTAAAAAATAAAGCTCCAGTTCTTCTTATAAAAAAGTCTATCGGTTTACATGCCATCTCATAATCAATCGCATAGCTCAATTCGGCAAACACAATTGGATCGATCTCCTCTTCCGCTGCTTGCTCCTTATTATTTTGATAAGCTTCAAACAGAATATCTACATTAGAGCCGTACCTTGCTATCAGTATTTTAGCTGCCTCTTCCTTTATCCCCAATTGTAATCCTTCTTTAAGCTTATCCTGTTTGAATTGCTGAAAACCACTTGAACCGCCTACATCTCCTCCAGAAATCGGAAGATGCTTTGTCTCACAAGCCGAGTAAAGCAATCCATCTTCATTTTTAAATTGTTCTGCAATTAGGTCAACAGCTTCTTTTGCCATTTTTCGATACCCTGTCAGCTTACCGCCTGCCATTGAAATTAATCCTGTTTCAGATATAAATATTTCATCTTTACGCGATATTTCACTTGGACTGCTCGCTCCTTCTTCAGCAATCAGTGGCCGGAGTCCTGCCCAGCTTGATTCAATATGTTCAGTCTTTAACTCCATAGATGGAAACATATATGCAATAGCTTTTAGCAAATAATCCCGATCTTCTGCTGTAATGAGCGGATGAGCAATGTTACCACTATATGTCGTATCTGTTGTACCAACATATGTCTTTTCGCCACGCGGGATTGCAAATATCATCCGGCCATCTGGCGTATCGAAATAAATAGCGTTTTGCAGTGGGAAGTCCTTCTGTGAAAATACAAGATGCACCCCTTTGGTTAAATGCAATGACTTCCCTTGCTTGGACCCATCCATTTCCCTGACTTCATCAACCCATGGACCAGCAGCGCTAATGATTTTTTTAGCGAATATCTTAAATGTCTTTCCATTTAACTGATCTTCAACAACAACCCCAACTACTTTTGATTGCTCATAAACAAAGTCAATGACTTTTGTATAATTTATTGCCTGCACGCCATGTTCGACAGCTTTTTTCATTACTTCCATTGTCAGTCTGGCATCATCTGTTTTATACTCCACATAATAGCCTGCCCCTTTTAATCCTTCCCTTTTTAAAAGCGGCTCCTTCTGTAATGCCTGCTCACGGCTTAGCATTTTCCGTCGCTCCGTTTTTTTAACACTTGCGAGAAAATCGTATACTCTCAATCCAATGTTACTAGTGAGCGGACCGAGCGTACTCCCTTTATGGAATGGGAGAAGCATCCACTCTGGGGTTGTCACATGCGGTCCATTTTCATACACTACTGCACGCTCTTTGCCTACGTCAGCAACCATTTTTATTTCAAACTGCTGTAAATAACGCAATCCACCATGGACAAGCTTTGTTGAACGGCTTGAAGTTCCAGCAGCAAAATCCTGCATTTCCACTAAACCTGTTTTCATTCCCCTTGTCACTGCATCCAGAGCAATTCCAGCTCCTGTAATTCCACCACCAATTACAAGTACATCTAACGCTTCATGTTCTAAGCTATTCATCGTAGTATCTCTTTTAAAACTTGAAAATAAAGTCATTTTTACACGCTCCTTTAAAACTCTGTTATTTAGCTAGCTATACCCTTTTATTACCTCATTCATGTGATAAAGTGAAATTTATTAAGTGGGGTTCCTTCCATCGCCACTTAATGTTAGTACCACAAGAGAGACACACAGGTCCTTGAACGGAATCAGAAATTTACAGGCTGTATATACCATAAGGGTACGAACAGGACTCTCTCCGCCTTTTACTAGATGAGGCTTGAGCGGTAATGCGATGAGAAAATAAAAAGAACCGCAAACATACTAATGCCTCTATGCACTAGTAGTCTGCGGTTCTCCATTTCTCCGTCCAATACGTATTAACTTAATTACATCATAGCATATTCAAACTGCTATGTACAGTAATTAGATGTGATTCTATAAATTAAAATGCTTTCTCAACAGCATTATTAACCTCTTGCAAACTCTTTGCCATCCCTGATTCTACCGCTCCCACGTAAGCTCCTTCCACTAATGGCGCTTCTGATATCATTACTTCAATTGATTCTGCCATTTCAATCGCTATTTCGGCATTCATTTTCGCACTTCCAATATCATAAAAAAGCATTACACCCTTTCCACAATCAGCACGATGTATGGACTCCAAAATCTTTTCAATGCTTGTTCCAATCTCATTTTCCTCCGTACCACCTGCAGCTTCAACTGGTACCTCCGTGATTACTTGTGAAATAAGTTCCTTCAAGCCTTCAGCAATTTTGGAACTATGGGAAATTAACACGATACCGACACGTTCCATCTTACTCTTCCTCCTTGATTACTTCCGACAATGCTTCAAAAACATAAAATGATGATGCGGCACCAGGATCAATATGTCCAATCGATTTCTCTTTGAAGTAAGAGGCTCTTCCTTTCGTAGCCATTATTTCTTTTGTTTGTTCCATTGCATTTTTTGCGGTATAAACAACATCTTCTGCCTGCACTTTTGCTGTTTCCTTAAAATAATCTGCAACCGGAGACCATACATCAACCATTGTTTTTTCTCCTATCGTTGCCTTGCCTCGCTGCATAATGCCAGCAACAGCATCTTCCAGTCCCTTTGCAAATGCCTCCTGATTAACTGCATCCATTCCTTTTATCCCCATTGAAAATCGCAGAAAAGCAGTGCCAAATAATGGCCCGGAAGCTCCTCCGACCTTTGACATTAAAGTCATGGCTGTATCCTTTAATACATCGGAGACCGTATTGTAATCCTTCGAGTTAACCTGTTTTACAACTTCTTGAAAACCACGTGACATATTAATGCCGTGATCACTATCTCCGATTGCTTGGTCTAAATCGGTTAAATAATCTTTGTTTTGCTGTATTTTCTCATTTATTTTTTCGAGCCACTGAATTGTATCTTTTACTTGAAGTTCCACCAAATACCTCCTCAATTACGAAATGCTGGTGCTTCAGATTTTGCATCTAGCAGCTCTTTTACTTTATCGTCCAATTTCAATAACGTAACAGAGCATCCTGTCATTTCCAATGCAGTCATATATTCCCCAACAAATGTTTTATAAACCTGTATACCCTTTTCAGCCAAAAGCTGGTGAACTTTTTTATTAACAATGTACAGTTCCATTTCAGGAGTAGCTCCCAATCCATTAATCATGACAGCTACTTCTTCATTGCCAATTAGATCCATATCCATTAGAACTTTTTCCGTTAATTCCGTGGCGATATCATCTGCTGTTGCTACTGGTTTTCTTTCAATTCCCGCTTCGCCATGGATGCCGATCCCGATTTCCATTTCATTTTCCGCAAGATGGAAGCTTGGTTTACCAGCAGCAGGCACGGTACAAGGACTTAAAGCCATCCCCATTGAACGAGTTTGGTTTACGACTTTTTCAGCCGTTGTTTTTACTTCTTCCAGTGAAGCCCCCTGTTCTGCAATAGCACCTGCAATTTTATGAACAAAAACCGTTCCTGCTATTCCTCTTCTGCCTGTCGTAAAGGAACTATCCTCCACAGCCACATCATCGTTGACAATTACCTTTTCCACTTGAATCCCGTCTGCTTCAGCTAATTCCATTGCCATTTCAAAATTAAGCACATCGCCTGTATAGTTCTTAATGATTAAAAATACACCTTTCCCACCATCGACAGCTTTAATTGCTTCATATATTTGATCAGGTGTAGGCGATGTAAATACTTCGCCAGCTACAGCGGCATCCAGCATTCCTTTACCTACATACCCAGCATGTGCTGGTTCATGCCCGCTTCCTCCACCACTCACTAAACCTACTTTGCCTGATACAGGTGCTTCACTTCTTGTAATCACGGTAGTTTCTGGAATTTGCTTTAAAGCATTCGGATATGCGGCAATCATTCCCGCAATCATGTCTTGAACAACCTGGTTTGGATCATTAATAATCTTTTTCATCTTAGCCTCGCCTCCTGTGTCAATTTATAGGTTTTATGAAAAGAGATCAAATAAAATACAGCTTATTGATCTCTTTTCAGCACTGTTATTTAAATGATCTCGTTGCTTCTACCGCCTTTTTCCAGCCAGTGTACAGCTCATTTCTATTTTCTTCAACCATGTTGTTTTCAAATGTTTTTTCATTTAACCATTGTTCTTTAATTTCATCCTTGTCTTTCCAGTACCCAACAGCCAAACCAGCAAGATAGGCTGCTCCTAAAGCAGTTGTTTCTTGAACAACCGGACGCTCTACAGAAACACCAAGCATATCACTCTGGAATTGCATTAAGAAATCATTTTTGACTGCACCGCCATCAACCCGTAATGTTTTTAAATCAATATCTGAATCTGCAATCATCGCATCGAGCACATCTTTAGTTTGATATGCAAGTGATTCCAATGTTGCTCGAATAAAATGCTCTTTTGTTGTACCACGTGTAAGACCGAAAACGGCACCTCTTGCATCACTATCCCAGTAAGGTGTACCTAGTCCTACAAATGCTGGAACCATATAAACACCATCTGTTGAGTCAACTCTTGTTGCGAATGCTTCACTATCCGGAGTTGATTCAATTAATTTCAAGCCATCTCGAAGCCATTGAATAGCAGAACCAGCAACAAAAATACTTCCTTCTAGCGCATACTCTACTTTTCCATCAACACCCCATGCTAAGGTTGTCAGTAACCCATGCTCAGACTTTACCGCTTTTTCTCCAGTATTCATTAGCATGAAACAACCAGTACCATACGTATTTTTCGCCATTCCTTTTTCAAAGCATGCCTGGCCAAACAATGCTGCTTGCTGATCGCCTGCAATTCCTGCAATCGGAACCTCTTCACCAAAGAAATGGTAGCCAACCGTTGTAGCATAGATTTCTGATGACTCGCGTACTTCAGGAAGCATTGACTTTGGTACTGTCAAAATACCAAGTAATTCATCATCCCATTTAAGATCATAAATATTGAATAATAAGGTTCTGGATGCATTGGAATAATCAGTAATATGTGCTTTCCCGCCTGAAAGCTTATACACTAGCCAACTGTCAATTGTTCCAAATAATAGATTGCCAGCCTCTGCTTGTTCTCTTGCACCTTCAACATTATCTAGAATCCATTTCACCTTTGTTCCAGAAAAATAAGGATCGATTAGCAAGCCTGTTTTTTCCCTTATTAAATCCTCATGTCCTTGTTCTTTAAGTTCTCTGCAAATGGCTTCCGTTTGACGTGATTGCCAGACAATCGCCTTATAGATAGGCTTGCCTGTCGTTTTATCCCATACAACCGCAGTCTCACGCTGGTTCGTAATCCCAATGCCCGCAACTTGGTCTGGGTTGATATCGGCTTTTCGCAACACATCAGCTATACACGCAAGCACTGACGTCCAGATCTCATTTGCATCATGCTCAACCCAGCCCGGCTTCGGAAAGAATTGCTCAAATTCCCGTTGGGCAGTTTCTACAATTTCGCCCTTTTGATTAAATAAAATTGCCCGTGAACTTGTTGTACCTTGATCTAATGATAAAATAAATTCTCCTGTCATGCTATATCCCCCTATACTATTTTATTATTTAATTCATCTTGATTTGAGTCATTTTTCTTCAATTCTATATTAGTTGCCCCAATTACAAGTATGACAATAAAACCACTCAATATCCAGAATAGTGCCGAAAAATTACCAAGAAATATCGCTTGATAAAATACTGCACCATATACACCGCCAATAATTGGTCCTGCAACAGGAATCCATGCGTAACTCCAGTCTGAGCCACCTTTTCCAGGTATCGGAAGAAGGGCATGTGCAATTCTCGGTCCCAGGTCACGAGCTGGATTAATCGCATAACCTGTTGTTCCGCCTAAAGACATTCCAATTGCGGCAATCAGTGCACCAACAATTAATGGATTTAACCCTTCCGTAAATTCATTTGCACCAATAAACATAAGACCAAGTAATAAAACAAATGTACCAATCATCTCACTAAGTAAATTAGAAAAAGGACTTCTGACTGCTGGATCTGTTGCAAATACAGCTAGCTTTGCACCTTGGTCTTTCGTTTCTCTCCAGTGTGGCAAGTAATTTAGAAACACGATTACTCCACCAATGAAGGCACCAATCATTTGAGCGCTTACATACATTGGTACCTTCGCCCAAGGGAATTCTCCAGCAGCAGCGAAACCGATTGTCACTGCAGGATTTATATGCGCTCCTGTAAAGTTTCCAACTGCATATACCCCCATTGCTACAGCTAACCCCCAACCAAGAGTGATCAGCACCCATCCAGTTCCTTCAGCTTTCGATTTTTTTAATACAACTCCGCCTACAACACCGCCACCAAAAATAATCAGGATCATGGTACCAATCAGTTCAGCGACAAACTCAGACATACAAACACCCCTTTTAACGTTATTAACCTTATAGACAAGTTAATTCAGCGCATTAAAAAGACCCACACTTCAATAAACATACTTTTCTTTTAGAAAGGTACGATTGAAATGCAGGTCTCCTAGTCTCCACCACATCATTAACTTGTCTTTTTATATTAACTGATGCTGAAAGCGTTGTCAACAGGGTTAACTTATTTTCATAAATTAATTTTATAACATCCAAGCTCAGCTATTATATAAATTAAATTCTTCAATCATTTGCAGGTTCTGCATAAGATTTACTAGTTTAAAGAAACTGCCGACAAATGTGCGTGCTTCGGAAAATACACTACGCTAATATAGCTCTCTACATGTAATTATCAGGATAAAACAGAACAATGTCATTGCACTAGTCTGGTTGGGCGTATGACGCTGACTTCTTAAAAATGATTTAAGAAGTACAGTTCTAAATATCCCAGAGGCTGGTTTTAGAGGTCGAGACCGCGACTGCTCCTGCGTCGAAAGCCGCTTGGACGTCCTCTTTTGTTGTAATCAAACCTCCAGCGATAACTGGTAGTTTTGTCTGATCATATACTTGTTGGATCACACTTGGCATTAATCCCGGTAATACTTCAATACAATCTGGCTGAAATCGTCCAATAAGCTTCAGGTTTTGATCCAGTGCCAGACTGTCCAATAAAAACATGCGCTGAATAGCTAGAAGCTTGTGTTTTTTTGCAAGCTGAATAATATTTCCCCTCGTTGATAAAATACCATCCGGCTTCACCTCTCGAATTAAAAACTCCATGCCAAATTCATCCTGTTTTAAACCTTGTATCAAATCAAAATGAACTAATACCTGTTTATTTGCACGCTTTGTATATGCAACGAGGCTCTTTAATTGAGCAAGACGTGATTCGAGAATAACGATTGAATCTTGGTTCGTTTCAAGTGCTTTATCAAAATCCTTCATTTTTCGAATTGCCGGTAATATTCCTGTGGGCACATCCAAAACTGTCACCTACTTTACCATTCATCTTGGTTTCGTTTTTCCATTTCTTCTTCTGTATAAATTAACTGCATCGGGTTTCCACCAACAAAAGCCCCTGATGGAACATCCTTATGTACAAGTGTTCCTGCTGAAATGATTGCATGATCACCGATCGTAACCCCAGGAAGAATTGTCGAATTGGCACCGATCATTACTTCATCACCAATCTTCACGTCACCAATTCGATATTCTTTTATTAGATATTCATGTGCTAAAATCGTTGTATTATAACCAATAATACTATTACGACCAACTGAAATTTTCTCAGGAAACATAATATCAGGCATCACCATTAATGCAAAGGAGGTCTGTTTCCCAACTTCCATTTTTAAAAACGTACGATAAAGCCAATTTTTCATGCTTAAAAATGGCGTGTATCTTGCAAGCTGAATAATAATGAAATTTTTAACAACCTTCCAAAATCGAACTGTCTTGTAGATTTGCCATAATGAATTTGAACTTTCTACTTTAAATCGTTCCGTTTTCCGCATCACTTACACTCCTACAATTTTTAGCAAATCGGTCATCTCGTCCAGCATATAGGTTGGTTCATATGTTAAAAGCCTTTCTTTCCCCTTAGCAGACCAAGCCACACCCGCTGTCATAACACCAGCATTTTTTCCTGATTCTATATCATGATGATTATCTCCAACCATCAATGTAGTGGCCGCATTAGCTCCTAAAGCTTCCATCGCTTTAAGCACTGGTTCAGCATGTGGCTTCGGGTTTGTAACATCGTCGAAAGTAATTACCGTTTTTAAAAAACGATCTAACCCCGTCAATTTTAATCCCATCTGCACGCTCTTGGACATTTTCGTCGATACAATACCAAGCTGGAACTTCTGCTTGTGTAATTGCTCTATCGTTTCTATTACCTGCGGAAATGCTGTTACATAATGATCATGTTCAGCCAAATTATGCTTTCTATAGGTTTCCAGCATACTGTTTGCTTTTATTGGATCGATCATTTGGAACGTTTCAATTAAGGGAGGTCCGTTAAATTCCAGTATCTCCTCGTGTGTAAATGTTAAATTATATTGCTCGAATGTATGCAGGAAGGATGCATTAATTAACGCATTCGTATCAATTAATGTACCATCCAAATCAAAGAGTATTGTATGAATGTTCATGTAGTGTTTCCTTTCTTCTCTTACTTTCTTTGCTGTTCCAAATAGAAGCAATAATCATTGTCAGGATAATTGCAGTTGTTAAACGTATGATAAGCAGTGGCCAAACAGGTATGCCAAGCGGGATAAATACAAGCGTATCCTCTACGACTGCATGACATGAAACAAGGAAGATGAGAGCCAAATACATATCTTTTTTCGATACCCCGTCCTCTTTTACAGCTTGGATCATTAATCCAGCACCAAAAGCTAATCCAACTGTTAAACCCGCAACCATTGTCATGGATGTGTTTTTGTCCATTCCGAGCAATTTCATAAATGGTGCAAGTTTGTTGGACATCACTGTAAGCAAGCCTTTCTCACGCATCACTTGAATAATCATCATTAATGGAATCACAATCAATGCTAATTGAACTATTGCTAGAAGTGCTGTTTGTATACCATGCAAGGCAATATCAACCCAACTATTCAATACCACTTCAGATGTTGAGACGAATCCATATTGTGCTAACTCTGATCCGCCATTCCATACAAAATTAATTACGAATGCCGATGCGAGTGCAAGACCTATACGCACACCAATAATGAGCCACCAATTGACACCAACTTTGGTTGCCACAGCAGATTCTACAAATAAGTTATGTGAAAATGAAAGCATCATCGCCATTATAAATACTTCTTTTACTGTAAAATCAAATGATATAATTGCTGCAATCCCTGCATATAAGTTTAATGTATTTCCAAGTACTAAGGGAACTGCAGCTTCCCCTGGAAGGCCGATCAATCCCATTGCCGGGGTCAATAATTGAATAATCCACGGCAATACAGGAGTATACTGCAGTATTGTAACAATCAAGGTAATTGGAAAAATTACCTTCCCCAAGGTCAAGGTTGTTTTCAAGCCCTGTTGTAATCCTCGGTTTAACATTCCGATCATTCCATAAACCTCTCTTTCAAAATGGTGGAACCTTATTGTTTTTTCTTCTTTTTACGCTGCTTTTTCTTATGAGTGCTCTTTTTATCTTTAATTGGAATATCAAGATAACGTGCCGTAGTTGTTTTACGACGATAGATGATTAAAATTATGGATACTGCGATAATGACAATTGATATAGCCTGGGCTGTACGCAGTTCACCGAAAACATATAAACTATCTGTCCGCATTCCTTCAATAAAGAACCTGCCAATCGAATAAAGAATTGCATAACCCAGGAAAATTTCTCCACGCAGCGGATTATATTTTCGCATTAAAATTAAGATCGTAAACACGACAATATTCCAAAAGGATTCGTATAAAAATGTCGGATGATATATTACACCATTAATCGTCATCTGATTCATAATAAAATCAGGTAAGTATTGATGAAAGCTTTCATATGTAGCTTGCGAAATTGGTCCTCCATGTGCTTCCTGATTCATAAAGTTTCCCCAACGACCAATCGCCTGCGCAAGAATTAAGCTTGGTGCAATGATGTCAGCTAACTGCCAGAAAGAAATATTCCTGACTCTTGAGAATACAATTGCTGTTAAAACACCGCCAATAATTGCCCCATGAATGGCGATACCACCTTCCCAGATGGCAAATACACCCCACCACGGTCCATCCGCATAGCGTTCCCATTCAAAAGTAACATAGTAGATTCTTGCAAAAATAATTGCGACTGGTACAGCAAACACGATGAAATCAATTAACAAATCCTTCTCTAATCCTAGACGGTTTGCTTCTTTTGTTGCTAGATAGACACCTAAAATTGCGCCAAAGGCGATAATAATCCCATACCAATATACTGTAAATGGTCCCAATTCCAGAAATACTCTATCCAAAGGAGCTGCTGTTGCTAAAATCATTTTTACCCACTCCTATTCACCCACATTTTTTTCATTTTCAATCATCGTTGTTAACCGCTCGGAAAATTCCTCAGCAGCATTAACCCCCATTCGTTTCAACCGAAAATTCATTGCCGCTACCTCTATGATTACTGCAAGGTTTCGTCCAGGGCGTACTGGTACTGTTGATTTTGGTAAATGAACATCCATAATTTTCATTGTGTCTTCATCGAGTCCGAGACGATCGTATTGTTTCTTTTCATCCCAGCTTTCTAAATTGATTACCATCGAAATTCTTTTTTTGCTTCTGACAGAACCAGCACCAAATAAGGTCATCACATTAATGATTCCTAATCCCCTTATCTCCAGTAAATGCTCAATAAGTGGTGGTGCGTTGCCAATTAAGCTTTCGTAGTCTTCTTGGTGAATCTCTACATTATCATCTGCAACGAGTCGATGTCCACGCTTGACAAGTTCCAATGCTGTTTCACTTTTACCTACTCCACTTTGTCCAATAATAAGAACTCCGACACCATAAATATCGATCAGTACACCATGTACTGCTGTAGAAGGAGCAAATTTTTCTTCTAAATAATTCGTAAGCCTGCTTATAACTCGAGTTGTTTTTCGCGGCGAGTGTAAAATCGGCACGCCTGCTTTATTTGCTTCTTCAATTAATACTTGCGGGACTGTCATCCCTCTTGTAACAACAATTCCAGGAGTAATATCTGTGCATAGATTTTCTGCCCTGTTTCTTTTTTCTTCATCCGTCAATTCAAGAAAATATGTCATCTCTGTTTTTCCAATCAACTGAAGACGTTCCTTTGGATAGTATCTGAAATAACCTGTCATCTCTATACCCGGCCGAGATATATCACTTGTAATAATTTCTCTATTGATTCCATCCTCACCTGCTACAAGTGTTAGGTTAAAGTTGTCTAATAAATCACTTGTACGTACAATTGCTGCCATAATCTTATGCTCCTCCAATCATTTGGACGCTAACTGATATACATTTTAGCATATGGAACGAAAAAAACGTAGGATGAGACCTACGTTTTTAACGATTTAATGAATCTTTTACTAAACTATTTAATAACATATTCAGCAATGAAATAACAATTGCGGCTATCAGTGCTGTCCCAAAGCCATCTATTATAAAGGATGGCCCCATTAATGCTTGCGTGAGCATTAATGTAATAGCATTAATGACAATTAAAAACAATCCAAATGTAAAGATTGTAATCGGCAATGTCAAAATGATTAATAACGGCTTTATGAACACATTTAAAATAGATAGAATAAAACTTGCTAATAAAGCTGTTCCAAATCCATCCAGTTGAAACGTTTGAAATAATTGGGCAACAGCAATTAATGCAATAGCATTAAGCACAAGTGATATAATCCAACGTTTAAACATTAGTGGAACCCTATATCTTTCGGTACAATAATCATAGCAATCAGGTAGACTACCGCAAATGTCATAAAGCTCGGAATTAATAGTAATATAAATGCTAACCGCAGAATTGTTGCATCAACATTAAAATAGTCACCGATGCCTCCAAGCACACCACCAACCATACGATTAGAAGTGGAGCGATATAATTTCTTCATAAACCATCATCCTTCCATATATAATCTTTACCCGTTCCCAATCACCATCTAACTTATATACGATGTTGCAAGGTAAAAGGTTTCTTTTTTCAAGTTTCTAATTGCTTTACATTTTTTACTGTTTCAATTTGAAAACACCCTGCTATATACATATGCAAGGGTGTTTATTTTCACGTTATTATTATTTACTTGTATCATCATTTTACACGTATTGCAATTATTTAGTCATTAAATTTCCAACGATAAAAATGTTCTTTGCTAAATCTTTGTTTAATATCCTCTTGGACATCAGTTTCTAATTTATCAACATCTTTAAACTGTCCAAGAACTCCCGCTGCTTGCGAATTATGGCAGAAAATAGCTTCCATTTTTTTATCAAAGTAATTCGTAATATCATTGATTATATCAGGATTGCCAAGTACGTCCATATAGTTATTCGAGATTGCCTGTGCCCACACCTCTGGTCGTTCAGCCGAATCCATTAACTCTACAGCTTCAATTGCAGCAGCACCCAGTGCGTTATGATCTGGATGTACTGCATAATCCGGATAATGGGTAATCACAAGTGTCGGCTTGAGATCCTCCAGCAGTTGTTTTAAATGTAATGCTACTTCTCTTCTGTCTTCAAATTCCAGAGTTTTATCACGGTATCCAAGCATTTTGACTTCCATATCCAGTACTCGGCAAGCATTTAGCAGCTCCACTTTTCGTATCTCTGGTAATGTTTCACGATTCGCAAATGGCGGATTGCCCATGTTTCTTCCCATTTCTCCTAATGTACCACAGAGATAGGTTACCGGCACTCCCTGTTCACGATATTTTAAAATCGTTCCTGCTGCTCCAAACGATTCATCATCTGGATGTGGATAAATAACAACCACATGCTTTTCCATATTTATTCACCTAATTCCAATTATTATTTTTCATGATTTAATGCAGTTGATTCTTGATCAAAAGATATAAACTGTTAACTAACCTATCTGTATTTTTCTTAAAATGTGTACAATAACCGCCGTCCGGGATCGCTTCGGGCGGATGCTTTCCGTGGGCACGGCTTCAGACACGAGCTGTTCCCACAAGACAAGGAATGCTTCGTCAGCATTTACATCATATTTTCAAGTAATCACCGCGCTACGCTCACCCGGACTTATAGGCGCAACGACATTGTTGTCCAGTGTATACCACTAATATTAGGTAGCAAGCTTATACTAGCGGAGGAAACACACGAAGACTCCTATGGGAAACGTGGTCAGAGTGAGACTTCGCAGAACGATAGTTCAAGAGGGCTCACGGGTCACCCTAAGATCCGCATAGTGTGCTTCCGTAGCGGGTATATTCACAATCCCGTAATTGCACATTCTTTCCGGTTTCCTTCAATCACAAAGATTAGTAGCTAAATGGAGTTTCGCTGATTTGTAAGGAGACCATTAATCTACCTTCCCTATCATGTCCGGCAAGTAGTAGTTTTGAGTTTTCATGGATGGTCCAATCGGTTAAACCTTCTGCATAGATCCAGCCTATTTCCATCTTTAACCCAGCACGGTATACATTACCATTGCCAACAATCTTTGCTTGTTCAAAGGTTACTTGGGCATTCCGCATATATACCCCAACATTATAAGCTGCTTTATTTATATGGTTTGCATACGCCCCATTCGTAGTTTCCAAATGGATATAAACTTTTTTATTTATAAACTGATTCAGAATTTGTTGTACATTATCAATCTCTATCGGCTTCATTTTACTATCCTCCAATTCTCTATTACTACTGTATCGAAACCTCGATATCGCGTCAAATAGGGAGCTTGCATCTCTTCATATTAAGAGGAAAAGAAGGCAATGAACATAATGCTCATTGCCTTCTTTTACATGTGGTTCCGTCTATTCTTTGCCGCAGTTCCGAAAGTCCAGTTCCAAATCTCTTGCAACCGAGGTTGGTAATTTTACCATCGTACATCGGGCATTCATTGCTTTTATTATAAGTGGTTATTTCGTACTTATTTTTTCTTTTTCCGCAAGCATGGATTTCATGCGTTCTCGGTCACGTTCAAGAACTGTCTTTAAATATTTTCCTGTATACGATACGTCTGCTTTTTCGGCAATTTGCTCTGGAGTTCCTGTTGCAATAATCTGTCCTCCACCGGCTCCTCCTTCTGGTCCAAGATCAATAATGTGATCAGCAGTTTTTATGACATCTAAGTTATGCTCGATAATTAAAACCGAATCACCATTTTCGACTAATCTTTGTAAAACAGCCAAAAGTCGCTTAATATCATCAACATGTAAACCTGTTGTTGGTTCATCAAGAATATACAATGATTTACCATTAGATCGTCTATGAAGCTCACTTGCCAACTTAACTCGCTGTGCTTCCCCACCTGATAAAGTTGTTGCAGGCTGTCCTAACGTCACATACCCTAATCCAACATCATAGATGGTTTGCAGCTTCCGTTTAATTTTTGGTATTGGAGCAAAAAATTCTAATGCTTCCTCAATGCGCATATTAAGTACGTCAGCAATACTTTTACCTTTATATTTCACTTCTAAGGTTTCTCGATTATATCGTTGTCCATGACATACCTCACATGGCACATAAACATCCGGCAAGAAATGCATTTCAATCTTAATAATTCCGTCCCCACGGCACGCCTCACAGCGTCCACCTTTTACATTAAAGCTAAAACGGCCTTTCTTATAACCTCGAACCTTTGCTTCATTTGTTTGTGCATAGACGTCCCGAATATCATCGAACACACCCGTATATGTTGCCGGATTTGAACGTGGTGTCCGTCCAATTGGCGATTGATCAATATCGATTACTTTATCGATATGCTCAATTCCTTTTATTTTACGGTGTTTCCCTGGCTTATGCTTTGCTGCTTTATAAAGTGACTTTGATAGTGATTTATAAATAATCTCGTTTACAAGTGTACTTTTCCCCGACCCAGACACCCCTGTTACAACTGTCATTAATCCAATTGGTACACTGGCTGAAACGTTCTTTAGGTTATTTTCGGTTGCTCCAATTACTTCAACCTTCCGTTTATCGGCTTTTCGTCGCTCCATTGGCAGGGGGATGAAGTCTTTTCCAGATAAATACCTGCCAGTTAAAGAATCCGGATTTTTCATAACATTTTCTGGTGTATTACTTGCGACAATCTTACCACCATGTTCCCCAGCTCCTGGTCCAATATCAATCAGCCAATCTGCTGCAAGCATTGTATCCTCATCATGCTCCACGACAATCAAGGTATTATCCATATCACGCATTCTTTGCAATGTTTCAATTAAACGATCATTATCTCGTTGATGCAAACCAATGGATGGTTCGTCCAGGACATAGAGGACCCCAGTTAGTGCTGAGCCAATCTGCGTAGCAAGCCGGATTCGTTGTGCTTCACCACCGGAAAGTGTGCCTGCTGTTCGAGAAAGTGTTAAATAATCTAACCCTACATTATTTAAAAATTCCAGTCTGTTATCAATCTCTTTCAAAATCATTTTAGCAATTTGCTGTTCCTTTTCGGTCAGCTCAAGTTTTTTAAAGAATTTTATCGCTTCTACTATAGAAAATTTAGTAACCTCGCTTACATGTAAACCATTAATCAAAACAGCTAATGCTTCTTGCTTTAATCGGTGTCCCTTACATTTTGGGCAGTTTTTTTGAGCCATGTATTTTTCAAGTGTTTCACGAATAAATTCAGAGGAGGTTTCCTTATAACGGCGTGCTACATTGTTTAAAACCCCTTCAAAAAGAATATCTGTATCTCGAATATTTCCAAACTCATTTTTATAATAAAAATGTATTTTCTCTTTTCCACTGCCATTTAAAATCTTATCCATTTTATCTTCTGGAATATCTTTAACAGGTATATCCATATCAATATCAAAATGGTTACATACACTCCTCAAAAGCTGAGGATAGTACTGGGAACTAATTGGCTCCCATGGTGCAATCGCGGCTTCATTTAAGGTTTTATCCCAATCCGGAATGACTAAATCCAGATCGACCTCTAATTTTGTTCCTAATCCATCACAGCTTGTACATGCACCAAACGGACTGTTAAAAGAGAACAAACGAGGCTCTAACTCCCCAATGGAAAAGCCACAGATCGGGCATGCATGGAGCTCACTGAAAACAAGTTCTTCCCCATCAATAATATCAACAATGATTCTTCCTTCACCTAATCGAAGTGCAGCTTCAATGGAATCACTTAATCGCCCAGTGATGCCTTCTTTTACAACAACACGATCAATGACGACCTCAATCGTATGCTTTTTGTTTTTTTCCAGTTTGATTTCGTCTGTTACTTCCCGCATCTCTTTATCGACGCGAATGCGAACATAACCTTCCTGCTTAAGCTTTTCTAATACTTTTACATGCTCTCCTTTTCGACCGGAAACGACTGGAGCTAAAATCTGCATCTTCGTTCGCTCTGGATATTCTAAAATGCGATCGACCATCTGCTGGACGGTTTGTGAACTAATTTCAATCCCATGCTTTGGACAGGTAGGCCTTCCAATTCTTGCATATAATAAACGCAGATAATCATATATCTCTGTGACTGTCCCTACGGTTGATCTTGGATTGTTGCTCGTTGTCTTCTGATCAATGGAAATTGCCGGTGACAGTCCTTCTATGGAATCCACATCGGGTTTATCCATCTGACCAAGAAACTGTCTGGCATATGCAGAAAGTGATTCAACATACCGCCTCTGACCTTCTGCATAAATCGTATCAAATGCTAAAGATGACTTTCCCGAACCAGATAAGCCCGTTAAGACAACAAGTTTATTTTTCGGAATTTCAATATTAACGTTTTTTAAATTATGTGCACGTGCACCTTGTATTTTAATTGTTTTATTAAGCATGAAATGCTCATCCTTCCGCTTTAAGTTCAAAGATCACATCACGAAGCTCTGCTGCTTTTTCGAAATCGAGTGCTTTGGCAGCTTCTCTCATTTCTTTTTCCATTTGCTCGAGCACCTTCGTTTTTTCTTTCTTCGTTAGTTTCGTTAAGCCTTTTGTCGTTGATTCATATTTCTCCTGATCTTCTGCAGCAATCGTCGCTTTAATAACATCACGAACTTCTTTACGAATCGTTTTAGGTACGATATTATGCTCCTTGTTGTATGCCATTTGAATACTGCGTCTTCGATTCGTTTCGTCAATTGCCACTTGCATCGAATTTGTAATCTTGTCGCCATACATAATAACTTGACCATTTTCATTACGCGCAGCTCTCCCCATCGTTTGGATTAAGGAACGTTCTGATCGCAAGAAGCCTTCTTTGTCAGCATCCAGGATTGCTACAAGTGAAACCTCTGGGATATCCAAACCTTCACGCAATAAATTGATACCAACAAGCACATCATATTTACCTACACGAAGATCACGAATAACCTCAATTCGTTCAAGTGTCTTAATCTCTGAATGTAAGTATGCCACTTTTATTCCAATTTCTTTCAGATAATCGGTAAGATCCTCCGACATTTTCTTAGTCAGTGTCGTAACGAGCACACGTTCATTCCGCTCTGTGCGTTTGTTAATTTCCTCTATTAAATCATCGATCTGACCTTCAATTGGCCGTACTTCAATTTCCGGATCAAGTAATCCAGTCGGTCGAATAATTTGTTCGGTCATCACAGGATTATGCTCCAATTCATATGGACCAGGTGTAGCAGATACATAAACAAGCTGTTTTGTTTTCCCTTCAAATTCTTCAAATTTCAGTGGACGGTTATCCAATGCTGATGGGAGCCTGAATCCATGATCAACAAGTACTTGTTTTCTTGCTTGGTCCCCATTATACATTCCTCGTATTTGGGGTAGCGTTACATGTGACTCATCGATAATAACAAGAAAGTCTTTCGGAAAGAAATCAATCAATGTATATGGTGTTGCACCTGCTTCTCGCAATGTTAAATGCCGGGAGTAATTTTCAATTCCGGAACAGAATCCCATCTCCCGCATCATTTCTAAATCATAATTTGTTCGTTGCTCTAAACGCTGTGCTTCAAGCAGCTTATTATTGTTTCGCAACTCTTTTAGACGGTCTTCTAATTCTTTTTCAATATTTTTAATCGCAACCTTCATTTTTTCCTCACCAGTAACGAAGTGGGAAGCCGGGAAAATTGCTACATGTTCTCGATCACCTATAATTTCACCAGTGAGTGCATCAACCTCACGGATCCGATCAATTTCATCTCCGAAAAATTCTACACGAATACAATGCTCTTCTCTGGAAGCAGGAATGATTTCAACAGAATCCCCTCGCACCCGGAAGGTTCCACGTTGAAAATCAATATCGTTACGCGCATATTGAATATCTACTAAATTGCGGAGCAGCTGGTCACGATCCTTCTCCATTCCCATTCGCAATGAAAGCACCTGGTTACGGTATTCTTCTGGATTACCCAGACCATATATACAAGACACGCTAGCAACAATCAGCACATCATTTCTTTCAAAAAGTGCAGAGGTTGCAGAGTGACGTAATTTATCAATTTCATCATTAATACTTGCATCTTTTTCAATGAATGTATCTGTTGAAGGCACATACGCTTCAGGCTGATAATAGTCATAATAGCTAACAAAATACTCAACCGCATTATTTGGAAAAAACTCTTTAAATTCACTGTACAATTGTCCAGCTAACGTTTTATTATGTGCAATTACAAGAGTCGGTCGATTAATCTCCTTGATAACATTCGACATCGTAAATGTTTTTCCAGTTCCTGTCGCACCTAGCAGTGTTTGATGTCGCTGCCCTGCCAGAACCTTTTCCGTTATCTCTTTAATTGCAGTTGGCTGATCTCCTGCTGGCTTATAGCTCGATACAAGTTCAAATTTTCCATCCACAGCTATTTCCTCCGATCCGTTCTATACCTAACTCTATCATACCTAATTATATATTTTAACACAAAAACGAACAAGTATTCGACTTTTGGTTTTTTTCATATATAGTATACTACCCGTTCATTGACCTAGAAAATCATTTGCACCAAGGGACTCGTATCAGTCCATTAATTTAGTCAGTGAAAAGCTAGAGAAAAAGTGTGAGATGTTTCATTGCGAACATCTCACACTTTTATAATTAAGAGCTCTTTTTAGACTTCTTTTGTCTATATGGAGCTGCAGCAAATAATAAACCAAGTTCATGGTGGTCGCCTTCATAAAATGCACCTTGAACAAAACGATTTTCTCCTTGATCATCAAGTATTTCCAGTTTAAAGAATGCCCCGGTTGATTGTAAAGCTTTATAGAATTGTTCCTCGGTTGCAACCCTCTTACCATTAACTTTTCTAATGGTTTCACCGATGAAAATATCTAATCGAGCTGCAGGAGTTCCTGGTATTATTCCAACAATGGTTAAACCATTTTGCAATTGCCCAAAAAACGGACGTCTTAATCGATCTCCAACACGGTATTTATAGTTCAGAAATTCCTTTCCTATTATCGCCAGAATCACCGCAACAATTGATAGGGGAGGAACAAATATACTTGCTGCAGCAATGAGTAAAATTCCAACTCCTAATAAAGCATTGAACTTCGATATTTTATGGACTGCATGTACTGGAAAGTGGCCCTTTGCCAAGTAATCGAAACCGATAAGAAAAGGAATCAAAATCAAACTATAGGTTTCTTCACCAATCGAAAAGTATGGCCACCATGGCGCAAACGGTGTAATCAATCCATTTGGTATAAACGCAAAAAACGGAATCAGGCTTAATTTCTTAATCCGATGCTGCCCCACCCAAGCTCCACGATCACTTAATGTAATGCTTGGAAATGTTTCATTACGCTGTACATTGCGTATTAATATCGATTCTACTAAAATCATGATTCCCAAAAGCAATGTAATACTTGTAAAGTTGGTACTAGAAAAAAGTCCCCTATTTGAAATAACTGTTTGATTTTCTACTACTAAAGGAAAAATAAACAGGATTAAAAAAGTCAGTCCAATCGTATAGCTGGGTGATAGCAATGAAAAACGCATTGTAATTGATAAAATTATTGTGACAATCGCTAGCAGTATCACTATCTCATTACTAAACACCATACCCGCACCTATTGTAATAACAGATATTGCAAATCCACAGATGAGTGATGTTCGTAATGTATTTCTCCACTCTGCAAACACATCAAATATTTTAACTCCGTAGTTCATTCTTTCTTGTTTAATTCGTGTATGCCCTGCAATAAAGAGCAATAAAATAGTCCAGTATACCACTGGGTTGATAAAAAACTTTCCGATTCCCTTTAATAACTCGATCAGCCATGCTTCTGCCACATCTGTTCACCTTCTTCTATGTATTGCCTTTCTTTACTTATTCGATAAATAACAACCAATCTCCTGCTTTACTTTTTAATTGAAAACGCAGCCTGAGCAGCAAACTACACGCTCAATCTTGCTGCTTATACAATACCCTATCTTTAATAGGAAAGTCCACGAGTGTCACTCGTGGACTTTCCATGCATTGTATTAATATAATGCTTTCAACGCCTCTTCCATTTGGTTATCGTCATCACGGTCTCTAATTTTTTCAATAACCTGTGCTTCAATTAACCCGGCTGTATCTTGATCAACTTCACCAGTTGTCTTTAAATCATTATCAGACTGAAATGAGAATACAGCTTCTTCTGTTTCTTCACTAAAATATCCATCTGTTCGTTCAGTATCATAACCTAATCCAGATAACATCACTTGCAGATTGGCAATTGTTTCATCGGTTTGGTCGAACTTCAAGGCTTTATCTTCTATTTGCACTGGATGTGTATAATAATATTCAGGTTGTTTTACCTCTATTGTTGGCTCAACTCCTTTTTCATTAATCCACTCTCCATTTGGTGATAACCACTTAAATGTCGTTAATTTAATCGAGCTTCCATCTCCTAATGGCACTGCCTGCTGAACAGTTCCTTTTCCATAACTCGTTTCTCCAACGACATCGTAATTTAATTCTTTTAATGCAACAGCTAATATTTCAGAAGCTGACGCACTGCCCTCATTTATCAAAATACTTATTGGATAATCCCTTTTCTCCGTTAATTGGGAATGGTAAGCCTCACGTTCTCCATCACCGTTTTCAATTTGAATATAAGGAATTTCTTTTGGAACAAATAATGAAAGTATATCCTCTGCTACATCGAGAAGCCCGCCTGGATTTCCTCTAACATCTATAACCAGACCTTCTATACCTTCCTTCTCCAAAGCTGTTAATTGTTCTTCAAATTCTTTAGCAGTATTCTCCGAGAAATTCGTTACTTCAATAACCCCAGTTAATTTTCCATCTACCATTTCTGTACTGCTATATACGGTTTCAACTGGTATTTCATCACGAATAATCGTAACCTGGAATGGATCGGAAACACCAGCACGCTGAATTTCCAATACAACCTCAGATCCCTTTTCTCCGCGAATCTTAGCAACTGCTTCATTCAAATTTAAACCTTCTAGACTTTCTCCATCTACTGTTAATACTTGATCATTCGGTCGCAATCCTACCTTTTCAGCAGGTGAATCCTTAATTGGTGCTACAATGGTAACAAGTCCGTTTACCATGCTCACTTCGGCACCAATCCCTTCAAAGGAAGATTCGATTTGATCGGTAAATTGATTTACTGTTTCAACATCCATATAAGACGTATGCGGATCTTCTAAGGTGGAAAGCATTCCTTCAATCGCACCTTCAATTAACTGCGTATCTTCCACTTCTTCCAGGTAGTTTTGTTTGATTAACGAATAGGCCTGGTTAATTTTACTTAAATCAGCCGAAGAATCTGGTGCTTCTTTATCCTTATCTGCAGAATCATTGTTGCTTGTAATTTGATTTGCACCTTGCTCCGTTCCTGAATCGCTTGATTGCGCAAATTCAACACCTGCATATGCACCCGCAAATCCAAGAATTAAGGCAGCGACGAAAATCAATGCAATTTGGGACTTTTTCAATTTCATATTTCCACCTCTAATTTTAAATTGATGCTGTATATTAGTATATGGATGTACCGAAAGATATACGAATAGTATTAGCATAACATTTTATTTTGTGATTGACTATGGATTTAATCTCCTTCCCTGTAGGCAATTAATCTAGTGATAATAAAAAAGTATACCGAATTGGTATACTTTTTTAAAACTAATTAATGTAATTCAATGGGTTAGCTGGATTTTTGTATCCACCTGGGTGTACTTCAAAGTGAAGATGCACGCCAGTAGATGAACCAGTTGTTCCCATCACACCAATCTGTTGTCCTTGGCTTACCGTTTGTCCTGAGGAAACAGAGATGCTGCTTAAGTGTGCATACAATGTTGTATATGTTTGACCATTAATAACATGTGTAATCATAACTGTGTTACCATAACCACCTAATGTGCCAGCAGTTGAAACAACACCATCTGCAGCAGCTACAATCCGACCATCAGCTGCACTTCTTTTCCCAAAGTCAGTACCGTTATGCGGCTTTACAACATTATGAATCGGATGCATTCGATTTGGGTTGAAGTGTGATGTTACCGGACCACTTGTCGGCTTGATGAACGTTCCATTTCCACTAGGTGCTGGCGTGGAAGCAACTGTTCCGGTATCATCTGATGAGCTTGAATTACTTTCGGAACTCTTGTCTTTAGCCGCCTGCTCTTGCGCTGCCTTTTGGCGAGCTGCTTCCTCTTTAGCAAGTTGTTCTAATTTTCCTTTTTCTTGTTCATACTGTTGTTTTGCTAGTGTAATAGCTTTTTGTTGATCGTTTAGCACTCGCTGTTCATCTTCAATGCTCATCTTATATTCTTCCAAATCCTGATGCTCTTCTTCGAGCTGTGCCATCAATGTTTCTTTTTCTTGCATTTGATCTTTTAATTGATTTTCTAAAGCTAGAAGCTCGTCTTTTTGACTTTCAAGTGAGTTTTTCTTTTCTTCAACTGCTACTTTCTTTACTTCTACTTCTTCTTTATTTGCTTCTACTTCTTTTTTATTTGCCTGAAGTTCTTTCTTGTCAGCTGCCTGTGCTTCCATAATCGTTTTATCAGAATCCATGATTGTGTTTACTGCTGATGATCTACTAATAAAATCTCCGAAACTACTTGCACCAAAAATAACCTCTATATATTTCATATCGCCACCATTTTGCTGAATGGTACGAAGACGCTGCTTTAATAATGCATCCCTTTTTTCAATTCGATCTTCTAATATTTCAATTTCTTCTTTTAAAGCTGCAATTCGATCAGTCAGCTCATTAATTTTATTTGACAAGGTTTCAATTTCATTATTGGTTTCCGTTATCTCATTTTCTTTTTGATTAATATCATTTTGTGTAGTAGATAACTCCTCATCGATTGAATTAATTTCTTGCTCGACATTGTTTTGATCTGATTTGTTCTTATTTAGTTTTTCTTCCGTATCTTTTCTGTTGCCTTCCAGATTGCTTTTTTCCTCATTCAATCCAGACTGTTCTTCTTCCAAATCATTAATCTTCTTCTCTATATCACCAATCGATTCTGCAGAGACATGCAACCCACTAATTGGTATTGCCATAAATGCTAAAGCTGTGATAAGTATACTAGATACTGCTTTTTTCACTCTATTTCCCCTCTTCACCTAATATATTGCAAGTGCCTTCTTGCTTTTCTGTTCACTCTAGTTGTCTAGGTATCCTATGACTTCCCAGGTAACAATTAAAATAGTTTAAGCTTCCAAACAAACTTTATGCTCTAAGAAAGCTTGTCCAAGAAGCTTATATGCTGTATGACCTGTTATGTAAAAACTCAGACCAGCTTTAGAAAATTGTTTTTCTTAAGCTGGTTCGAGCATATCTGCATTATCTGTTAGACCTTAAGGAATTTACGTACACTCATAACGCTTCCCCATATACCAATTACTGCACCTATAGCAAGTATCATTAGTGATAACTGCCATGCAAATGGGCTAAATGGCAACATTTCAACGAAGCTAAATGTAATTCGGTCATTAAAGTTTGTGTATAAGTAATAGTAGCCACCTAAAATTACTGCAATCGGTACGATAGATCCTAATATTCCAAGCAGCAGTCCTTCAATAAAGAATGGCCAGCGAATAAAACCATTAGTTGCTCCTACAAGCTTCTGAATGCTAATTTCTGTACTTCGTGCCATAATTGTAATTTTTATCGTGTTCGAAATTAAGAAAATTGCCGTGAATACAAGCGCAACCACTAAAACAAGTCCAATCGTTCTTGCATAGTTATTAAACTCAAATAATTGATCTACAACATCTCGTCCATAATTTACTTGATCAACGTGATCGAACGCAGCAATTTCTGAAGCAATGCGTTCTGTATCCTCCGGAACTAGCGCTCTTACGATATAAACATGGTTCAGCGGGTTATCCTGTTCAAATAAATGCCAAGCTTCCCCTTCTTCTCCCATACTTTGAATCAGTTTTTCCAGTTCATCATCGTTGGAAGAAAATGATACAGAATCAATTCCTTCAATCTGTTCAATTGCTTCACCAAGTTCAACAATGTCATCCTCTGTCGCTGTAAGGTCTATCATCGTATTAATCTGTACATCGTCTTCAATACTCTTCGCCATCTCATTCAAATTAAGTACTAATGCTAAGAAAACTGCCACTAAAATTAATGTTGTTGTAACGGCGCCAACAGAAGCAATTGTCATCCAGCCATTACGAAAAATATTTTTAAATCCTTCACGCACATGTCGCATTAAAGTTCTAAATCTCATAGCCGTATTCTCCTCTTTGCTCATCTCTAACGATCATACCGCCTTCAATGGCAATTACTCGTTTTTTAATTGTGTTAACAATTTCCTTGCTGTGAGTGGCCATGATAATTGTAGTACCTCTAGCATTAATTTCTTCAAAAGTTTTCATTATTTCCCATGATGTATCGGGATCCAGATTTCCAGTTGGCTCATCCGCAATCACAATCTGAGGATGGTTGACAATCGCACGTGCAATAGAAACACGCTGCTGCTCTCCACCCGATAATTCACTTGGAAGGGAACGTACTTTATTTTTTAATCCTACTACTTCTAATACATCCATTACTTGCTTGCGAATACTTTTTGGTGATTCTTCGATTACTTCAAGCGCAAATGCAACATTTTCATATACTGACATTTTGGGAAGCAGCTTAAAATCTTGGAATACGACACCAATATTTCGTCGTAAAAAAGGAACTTTTCGCTCTTTAATATCACCTAAATCTGTATCTGCGATAATAATTGAACCACTGGTTGGTCTTTCTTCTCTGTATATTAATTTAATAAATGTCGATTTTCCTGCACCACTGGGACCAACAATATATACAAATTCACCTTGCTCTATATCAACGTTGATACCATTTAATGCGGTGACACCATTGTCATAAGTCTTATATACATCTTTCATTAATATCATCTAAATATCACCTTTTTGTTTTTAGTTGTTGTTCCTGGCTGTCAAATCTTGTAATCAAATATAAGAATCTAGCACTCTTCCGAACAAGTCTCAAATATTTCCTACTCATTATAACATCTTTCTACAGCATTTTTAGACATAAAATTATTACAATTATATTTCAACATGTAAAGAATGAAATATATCTGCGAAGAAATATAAAAAGCCCTTGCAGCATTTGCCTGCAAGGGCTTTTTCCGTTTTGAGGTTATTTTTTTTCTGCTAACCAGCTTGTTAAAGCATCAAGGTCTTCACCAGCTACATTAACCGCTGGCATGCTGCCTTTTCCGTTTTTAACAATCTCAGCAATTTCTTCTTGCGAGTATTTAGATCCTACTTGCGCTAACGATGGTCCCGCGCCGCCTGAAAGATCAGCTCCATGGCATGAAGCACAATTAGCTTTGAATACTTCTTCACCATCAGTGGTTTCTACTGTACCATTGGAATCGTCCGTTCCCGCATCATCTGATGCATTGTCCTCGCCTGCACCACAAGCACCTAGAACAAGTAATGCACCAAACAAAACAGCTACTAACCATTTTTTCATTTCAATAGTCCCCTTTACACTTATATAAACCTTACATACCTATTATAACCCTTTTCATTTAGATTAAAACCATTGATATAACCGTTTACATTGCTGAAATCACCGTGTACTATTGCTAAATCAATGAATGCAGGGGATTATGGCAAATTTATGAAACAATAGCAAGTTATTCTATAAGACAAAATAAGTCTCATTCTGTTGGAATGAGACTTATTTTGTCTTATTTTATTTGTGATCTTAAGTAAGCATCGATGAAAACACTAAGATCCCCATCCATGACAGCTTGCGTGTTTCCGGTTTCCACATTTGTACGATGGTCTTTTACCATCGAATAAGGGTGGAATACATAGGAGCGGATTTGACTTCCCCAGCCAATTTCTTTCTGTTCGCCGCGAATGTCATCCAGTTCTTGCTGTTGTCGTTCAATTTCTAATTGGTAAAGCTTTGATTTTAACATTTTCATTGCTGCCTCACGATTTTTAATTTGAGAACGTTCATTTTGACATGTAACTATTGTATTTGTTGGTAAATGAGTTATCCGAACCGCTGAATCAGTTGTATTTACATGCTGACCTCCAGCACCACTTGCTCGGTACGTATCTACCTTAATGTCCTCTGATCGAATTTCGATATCTACATCATCTGTCATCTCTGGTGTGACATCGCAAGAAACAAATGAAGTATGCCGGCGGCCTGATGAATCAAATGGGGATATACGAACAAGACGGTGTACACCTTTTTCAGCTTTCAAGTAACCATAGGCATTATGTCCTTTTATCAGCAGGGTAACACTTTTTACACCTGCCTCATCACCAGGCTGATAATCCAATGTCTCTACCTTAAATTCTTTATCCTCGGCAAAGCGCTGATACATTCGCAATAGCATGCTGGCCCAGTCCTGTGATTCTGTTCCCCCAGCACCTGGATGCAGCTCAAGAATTGCGTTATTTGCATCATAGGATTCACTTAATAGCATTTGCAGTTCAAAATCATTAACATCTGAGATGAATCCAGCTAAATCTTCCTGTAACTCTTCAAATAACTCCTGATCATTTTCTTCTTTTACAAGCTCATAGGAAACCTCCATATTTTCCCATCGCTCTTCTATTTCTTCGAAGCTATTTACATAGCTCTTGAGACCATTTGCTTCATTAATCGTTTTTTGGGCACTGTCTTGATCATTCCAGAAATTAGGGTCAGCCATTTGCATCTCTAATTCTGCAATTCGAGCTTTCTTTGCCTCTAAGTCAAAGAGACCCCCTAAAGTCTTCGATTCGTTTAGCAATTTTGTCTAATTCATGCTTTATTTCTATTAATTCCATACTTCCACCTCATAAATAAAATTGACGTAAAGAGACCGAGAAAAGTGTATTCATCAATTAGCCAAACATAATTGGCGAAACTAATCCGCTCCGAATATACTTCGCAAATCCTATGGTTCTGGTGGACCACTTTGTGCTACGCATTTCGTTGCCTCACCTGTGTCTTTCCCCTCAAAGAAGACTGCGTATATTTTCTCCGCTTAAATTGCGCATCGTTCGTCTTTCAGTTGAATACTTTAGTTATGTTACAGCCTCTACATATAACAAATTAAATTCTATCTGTCAAGAGTATCTGGATATTAATTCCCATGACAGTTTTTATATTTCTTTCCACTTCCGCACGGGCATGGATCATTTCGACCAACGGATTGTTTTTTTACGTATGGTTTACGGACCTTCTTCTTTGCTTCCTGGCCCCCCGCTACTGCCTGTGTATTTTTCACCACTTCTTGACGTTGCAGGTTCTCACGAATTTGAGCCTTCATAATATATTTAGAAACCTCTTCTTCAATGCTTGCCACCATTGCTTCGAACATTGCGAAGCCTTCCATTTGGTATTCTCTTAATGGATCGTTTTGTCCATATGCACGTAAATGGATACCTTGACGTAGCTGATCCATTTGATCAATATGATCCATCCATTTAGAATCCACTGCTCGTAAAACGATAACCTTCTCAAATTCGCGGAATTGCTCAGGAGTAAGCTCCTCTTCTTTCTGATCATAGCGTTTACGCACTTTTTCCATAATCAATGCAGAAATTTCTTCAGCTTCTTTTTCTCTTAAATCTCCTTCAGAAAGATCTTCCGGATCCAGTAAATTACCGTGCACATACTCTACAATTGCTTTTAAATCCCAATTTTCTTCATCATCGTCCTGTGTATGTGTCCCTACAACTCGATCAATGGATGATTGCAGCATATTTTCAATAATTTCTCGAATATTTTCATCTGCATCAATCACTTCAAAACGTTGTTTATAAATAATTTCACGCTGTTCGCGGAGTACATCATCATAGGATAAGACCGTTTTACGAGCATCAAAGTTGTTTCCTTCCACTCGTTTTTGAGCCGATTCAACAGCTTTGGATACCATTTTACTTTCAATTGGCTGCGTATCATCCATACCCAGTTTTTCCATCATGTTTCTTAGGTTATCCGAACCAAAGCGACGCATTAGTTCATCTTCCATTGATAAGTAAAATTGCGTTACACCAGGGTCTCCTTGACGACCAGAACGACCTCGAAGCTGGTTGTCGATTCGTCGTGACTCATGACGCTCTGTACCTACAACAGCGAGTCCACCAAGTTCCTTCACACCTTCGCCAAGCTTAATATCAGTTCCACGTCCAGCCATATTTGTCGCAATTGTAACGGACCCTTTTTGTCCAGCAGTCTCAATGATTTCCGCTTCTCGATAATGGTTTTTCGCGTTTAATACTTCATGCTTTACGCCGGCTTTCTTCAATAGCTTGGAAATCAGCTCTGAAGTTTCCACGGCAACTGTACCAACCAATACAGGCTGACCTAATGTATGTCTTTCCTTAATATTTTCAACTACTGCACGAAACTTGCCTTCCATTGACTTATAAATCAAATCAGCACGATCTTCGCGGGCAATTGGCTTATTCGTAGGAATCGCAATTACATCCATATTATAAATATTTCTAAATTCTTCCTCTTCTGTTTTTGCTGTACCTGTCATACCTGATAGTTTATTGTACATTCGGAAGAAATTCTGGAATGTAATAGAAGCAAGTGTCATGCTTTCATTTTGAATTTGCAGGCCTTCTTTCGCTTCAATTGCCTGATGAAGTCCATCACTATAACGACGACCTTTCATTTTACGCCCAGTGAACTGGTCTATAATAACAACTTCTCCATCTTCCACCATATAATCATCGTCTCGATGCATGGATGCATGAGCCTTCAATGCTTGGTTAATGTGATGGGTCAGAGATACGTTATTCAGATCAAATAAATTTTCAATGGAAAAATATTTCTCTGCTTTATTAATTCCTTCTTCTGTTAATTGAACACCCTTTGTTTTTTCATCATAGGTATAGTCTGTCTCTTTCGATAAGGTTGATACAAATCCATCTGCTTGCTGATAAAGCGCAGCTGACTTCTTAGCCGACCCCGAGATAATAAGCGGTGTTCTTGCTTCATCAATTAAAATTGAGTCAACCTCATCAATAATAGCAAAATTCAAAGGACGCTGTACCATTTGGTTTTTATATAAAACCATATTATCCCGGAGATAGTCGAAACCAAATTCATTATTTGTTCCGTACGTAATATCACTTGCATAAGCTTCTCTTTTTTCTTCCTTTGACAGGCCGTTGCCGTTTAACCCCACGGTTAATCCAAGGAAGTTATACAGCTTGCCCATCTCAGTAGCATCACGTTCCGCCAAATATTCATTGACAGTAATTATATGAACACCTTTGTCGGACAATGCATTTAAGTATGCTGGCATTGTAGAAGCAAGTGTTTTACCTTCCCCCGTTTTCATTTCTGCAATATTGCCTTCATGCAAGGCAACTGCACCTATAAGCTGTGATGTAAATGGCCGCATTCCAAGAACACGTCGAGATGCCTCACGGACAACCGCATATGCTTCAGCAAGTAAATCATCAAGTGTTTCACCGTTTGCAATACGTTCTTTAAATACATTCGTTTTACCTTGTAATTCTGCATCGGAAAGTTTTTCTATCTCCGCTTCCAATGCTTCTATCTGATCTACCTTTTTTTGTATTCGATTCAATTGCTTTTGGTTACCATCACCAAAAATTTTTGTTAAAAATCCAGCCATATGTTAAACGCTCCTTTAGAAAACTCGACATTCATTAAAGGGATACTTACGAAAGTGTTCTGCTTTCTTAGAAGCCCTTATACTTTGGAGTGCAAGCCTCCTGAGAGAATGCTCTTCATTGCACTATATAAATAGGAAAGTTCTATACTTTCTATTTGCCAAAGAAATCAATACTATAATCCACTACTTATCATAACACTTTACAATAATGTATGACAACTGACTAGGCATTATATAGGCCTATATTATAAAAAAGAAAGCAGACTGGGGGTAGTCTGCTTTCTTTAAGGAAGGGGAAAATCGGGGAGAGTATTACTTAGGACTTTACACTTATTTATCTTGTCCTGAGAAAAACTCTGTAACTTTTCGGTTGGTAGCTGCAAGAATTTCAAGCAGCTGAGTAATCGCAGTTTCATGCTGTTGTACTTGTGCCACTAATGCCAAAAACCTTTGTTCATCTTCTTCATTCACACATAGATACCTCCTGGTTCATTTGACTCATTTATATCACATAATTAGACCTAAAGACTAATAGCCATTTTTAAATTTCTGACTTGTATTCGACAATTTTCTCTGGCAAAAACTGATTTATAACAAAAAAACGAGGTGAATTGCTGCATTTTTATATAAAAAGTAACAATGAAATACAAAAACAGCTTTTCGTTCTACATTTTTCGACACTAGTTCCAGTCATTTAAAAACATTATGTTTATAAAAAGGCGACCTCATAAGAGGACGCCTTTTAGGTAATATTTAAAATACATTCGGTTCAATTAATCCATATTTGCCGTCTCTTCGGCGATACACAACATTTGTATCACCAGATTGGTCATTTGTAAAAACAAAGAACTCATGACCAAGCATATCCATTTGCAGAATTGCTTCTTCTGAATCCATTGGTTTTAAATTAAATCGTTTAGTTCTTACAATTTCTATTTCATCGCTTTCTTCTTCAGCACTATTTGCGCTTTTTTCCATTTCAGCAAACGCATATTTAGGTGCGCCTTTTTGTCTGAACTTACGGTTTATTTTAGTTTTATGTTTACGAATCTGTCTTTCTAGTTTATCTACAACAAGATCCACAGCTGCATATAAATCAATATGTTGAACTTCACCACGTAATAATAGCTCTGTCATCGGAATAGTTACTTCTATTCGTTGTTCATCATTATAGACACTTAAATTCACATGTACATCTGACGTTGGAGCTTCATCAAAATATCTTTCTAACTTGCTGATTTTTTTTTCGACGTATTCCTTAATTGCCCCAGTCACCTCGAGATTTTCACCACGAATGTTAAACTTCATAAAAGTGTCCTCCTTTATTCTTTATAGTTTCATTATACTACGTTACCACAAACTTTTCCTGCTTAAACCTTCCGAAAAATTTGTTGTTTTTTGTAAAAACATCTACAAAGTGCTTGATACCAATAGTTTAAGGGTTTACATTTTATTAATATAATTTACAAAAATGTATCAATAGAAACAAAGAAGTACATTTATAATAAAATGATGTGTACAGCGTACACATCATTTTTTACTATCCATAAACATTCCGTCTATTGTTTGGACATTTTTATATGGATTGGTATAGGATTGGTTTGATTTTTTTTGCATTTTAACCTGCTTCATCTCTTTTTTTAAATCCGTGAACAGCGACTGCATTTTCAGTTGTATTTCATCGTTAACTTGCACGAGCACTTTTCCAAGTTGTTTTTCAGCCTCTGTATAGGGTGGATTTAATGCTTCCATGGAAATTCCGCGCTGTGTAATCAACGTTGTCAATTGTTCAATGATCGACTCTCTTGTTTTACTTGTAATCTCTCGATTTAGAAGCTGCTTCATTTGCATCGTCAACTCATAAACTGACTCTACTCTGTTCATTATACAGAGGCGCCTTTTGCAAATTGCTGTTGACGATTTTTCAGTATCACTTGTTTCCATGTATCGCGGAACTCTGTTACAAATTCCAATACCTCTTCCAGCTTTTTAACATCATTTTTAATGTTTGCTTCTTTTAACTGGAATTGCATAAATTCATATAATGGCAGGATTTGCTTTGAGATTTCAATTTTCCGATCTAATGTGATCATAAGTTCCTGAATAATATTTTGCGCTTTTTGGATATTTATATTTTTCGCTTCAAAGTTATTATCATTCATATCTTTTATTGCCTGCTTGATAAATTTCATGCACCCATTATATAGCATTAACGTTAACTCTCCACCAGAAGCCGTGTTTACAGCATTATTTTGGTATGCTTGATATGCTTTATTCACTCCCATTAACCTTTCTCTCCTTCCTAATCTGAGCTACATCATTCCTCCGCCAAAAGCATTCATTAACATGGCAGATTGATTATTCATTCTGGAAATTGCCTGTTCCATCGCACTAAATTGTCTCCAATACCGGTCTTCAATATTTTTCAGCTTGTCTTCAAATGCGTCGATTCGGTCATCTAAATCCTTCATTCGTTTGCCTATTGTGTAATTTTCTAATGTATCCGTTCCTTTACCTGCGCTTTGGTTAATACGGTTCATCGTGCTGTCAACAGCATCTTCCAAACGATTAACAAGACCACGATTTGCGCCTTCTTCACTATTAGAAAACAATTTCTGGACACCAGCAGGATCTTCCTGGAGAGCCGCTCTTAAATCCTCTTCATTTACAATAAGTTTTCCACCATCTAAATAATCTTTGGATGTAGTGATACCAATTTGGGTTAATGTTGTAAATTGACCATCTGTTTTTACAGAAGAATACCAGCTTTGCCTCATCGAAAACAGACCACTAGAAATAACGCCCTCGCCTTTCAGAAGACCGCTTTTCGCTTTTTCCTCCCAAAGCTCAATTTCCTTATCAGACATTTCTGCCCGCTGCTCATCTGTAAGTGGAGGGAAATCCCGATAACGTGTTTCCTGTTGCGAACCATTAAATAACTCTACAACCTCATTGTACTTATCTACAAATGCCATAATGTTATCGAAAGCTGCATCGGCATCATTATTGACGGTTAAATTAGCATTTGTGCCATTTGTAGTATCATTAAACTGAAAAGTGATGCCATTTAGTGTGTAGTTGTTATCTTTCGATTCAACTGTATAAGCATCATTATAGGTGAATTTGGCATTTCCTCCTCCCGTTTCTCCGCTTTGAGCCATTCCAAGAAAGCTTGTGAAGAAAGAATCAGAATTTTGATTAATACCAGTAGGTTCCTGCGTTTCTTCGTCGATTTCTACCTTGCCAAAAATAATCTCGCTGCCACCAGCAAAATCGGTATCATTATAGTTTCCTGTTCTAGTCGTTTCAAAAATTACTTTATTCGCTTTTTCATCATAAGTCATCCGCACATTATTTTCTGGATCATCATTAATTTTCTTTATTACGTCTTTTAATGTATCATTTTCACCTATTTCATAGGAATGTTGGTTCAACTCCCCATTATGATTATAAGTAGCAAATTCTATTGTACCTTCAATATTTTGAGCCTTTAATGACGTATTTAAATCAAATGGGGTCCCTGCTTCATCTATTGCCAACTCATTTTGACTGATATTAATCGCGGCAGAAGCTAACTTCTCGACATTAATTTTATATGTCCCGTTTGATGCACCTGAAGTAGCTGTGGCTGTTACAGCACCTTCCATCGTAGAAACTATAGTCTTTGAGTTATAGGTTTTGCTCAGTTTCATATCAAGCATCATGTTATCTAATTCCAATAGCTTCTTATTCAAATCACGAAATGCATCACGCTGCCATTCAAGTTTTGTTTTATCCTGTTCCATTTTATCCAGAGGCATTCGTTCAGCTTTCATCAGATCTTTAATAATCGAGTCTGTATCAATTCCACTGGCTAAGCCGCCAATTCGCATACTCAAGTTGATCCTCTCCCTTAAATCTTCCTATCTATCAAAATTCCCATGAAGTCTGCCATTTCTGCATACATATCAAGCATTTTTTTCGGTGGGATTTCTTTTATCACTTCATTTATATTCGAGTCAACTACTGTAACATAGTATTTATTCAGTTTGTCATGCAGTTCGAATTTAAGGTTTCTTCTAATTGGTTCCATAAATTCATTTAGCTTTTGAACAACCTTGTCGACTTCATTTTTATCTATCTTTTCCACATTCTCATAATTTGTGTCTGCCCCTGTTCCCTTACTCCCAGTAATTGTTGTTATATTCATGTTGAATTCTTTATTTAGCAGAGATTGAGGTGCTGACATTACTTTATCGACCGCCATGTCAATGCACTCCTAAACCTTTTTCTTTTATATCGGATATACTGCTTGTTTTCTAAAGCTTTTCAAGAAAATATCCCAATTATTCTTTCGTACCTTTTAACATTTCCAATAAATTCAGTGGTACGTTTGCAGCTTCGTTATTTTGCTGTTTTATATCAACATAAATTTCTTTCCGATAGATATCAATAGATTGGGGTGCAGTAATACCGAGCTTAATTTGATCTCCTTCAATTGCTAGTATTTTAATTTCGATATCTTCGCCTATTTGGATTGCTTCATTGCGTTTCCTCGTTAAAACTAACATTTATTTACCCCTTTCTCTCAACTGGCTGAGGTGTAATGGGTGCTTGTGATGAATAAGTCTCCATACTTAAAATATATTGTTTTCCATATTTATGATTTGTGTTGATAACAATCGGCGCCTTTAAGTTTAACGTGCTTTTTTGAAAAGGCTGCTTCAGCGTTACGATAGATAATACAGCGACTTCTTCTTCATTTTTTATTTGCAAGCTCTCAATAAGATTATTATCTAGTTCGATGGAATAATCTGGATATATCTGATGCGGATTTGAAACAATAAATGCTACTGTTGATGTTTGAACAGATTGTAAAACCTGAAAAATTGGTGTTTCAGGCAAGTCCATTAATACAAAATCCCTTTCGGTTGGAAACCCTGGAATACCAGCTGGAAAATGGATGATTTTACGTTCATCTATTGGAACTTCTCCTAAATATTTTGTTTGTATGTTCATTCGAAACGTCCTTTCCTATATATATAAATTAATAAAACTGATTTCTAATTGCTGCCTTTGTTTCAGACTTGTTGTGACATTACCAGGTTCATAGGTAAATTCAGGGCTTCGCGGAGTTGCCTTGATGACCGGTTTCTTTGATTGAACATCAATATGAAGTTCGGATGGCTGATAGCTCGTTACCACCGAGAATTGTGAAGGTATAAATTTAATTCCAAGTGACTTCATTGGTTCAAAGCTATTTTGAACTGCTTGACTCATTAATGGATTACCGTTATTTTCAATTTGCATTAATTCATCACCCTGTTTTGCTCGTCTTGCTATCCCTTGCATCAGTGCATTTTTCCCTTCACTTGCAAAAACTTTGTTTCGCTTTGTAATATGCATTAAATTTAAGTCTGCCCATGCCTCAGATTGATCAATACGAAGTTTGCCCGGGATGGTATGCATTGTTAATTCTGCTTGTGGTTGCTTGATGCTTAGTTCTGCTTGCGGTTGAGAAATCCCTAGTTTTGCATCTGTTTTTTGAATTTCAATTTGTGCTGGTTGTGAGTGCACCCTAATTTGCGGAATTTGCATCTATGACTCACTCCTTCTTAATGTGAAAAATATTAAGTGAAAATAACTTAAACATATAATAAACCCTGAACCCTTATAGGGGCTCAGGGTTTATTTTTGGCATCCACAAAACGCTAAAGCAATAATGAGATTTTACCAATCTTCCTACGATATTATTTAGGATGTTTGCGATTTAGCGATCATCTTAAGAAATCTACTAAAGATGGCTGAATAATTCGTGATCCTGCTGATAACGCCGCACGGTGCAGGCTTTCTTGGGTAATTAATTCTGTAATTGCTTTTGCATAATCAATGTCTTCATTTTGTGACATGGTCCGCGTTGCAATAACTTCCTGTTCGCTTAAACGATTTTCGACCAGCTCTAAGCGATTCATCCGTGCTCCAAGCTCAGCACGAGCATTGACAATATTATTAATGCCAATATCTAAATCAGCAATACTTGCATCAATAGCCTCATTATCTAAACCGTTATTTTCAGTGGCTTCAAGCTTGTTAATAAAATTATCAATCGTATCAAAGATACTTGGTTCACCGCCAAAGACATCATTTCCCTCAACATTTGCCTGTAAAGTTGTTCCGCTGGATACTTCAATTAATACAGCCGAACCATCAAAGTCAATTGCGCCATCCGGATTTACCGGAGCTGTATTTGTTTTTGTACCATTAAAAATATATTTATCATTCACATTCGTATTTGCAATCTCAACCATATGTTCTTTTAATTGTTTTACTTCTTCACTGATGTTTTTAAGCTCTTCCTTATCGTACGTTCCGTTACTCGCTTGAACAGCAAGATCCCGTATGCGCTGCATTGCAGAAGTAGCTTTATCAAGTGCTGCATCCGTATTATCCATCCAATTATGCACTTCATTTGTATTACGAATATATTGTTCCACTCTTACAAGCTCTGTGCGATACCCCATCCCTTTCATTGCAATAACTGGGTCATCGGAAGGGCGGTTAATCTTTTTGCCTGTGCTTAACTGATGTAAATATGTATCCATTTTTCCATAGCTGTTCGTTAAGTTACGGAGCATATTATTTGAAATCATTCCTTGTGTCACACGCATTTAAATCGCCTACCTCCCTACTAATCCCATACTATTTATAATTCGATCCAGCATTTCATCCATTGCTGTCATGCTCCTTGCAGCAGCACTGTATGCATGCTGAAATTTAATCATATTCGACATTTCTTCATCTAATGAGACAGAACTTACAGCAAGACGCTGGTTCTGCACTTGTCCTAACAGTGTGTTTGTATTCTCTGTCATTCGGTTTGCATGCTCGGCTGTTACACCCAAGTCGCCAATTACTGACTCATAGAATTTTTTAATACTGGAACCATCTAATGCAGAGTTACTTGTATTAAAAACTTCCGCTAACATCAATGCGTTATCCCCATTACCAGAATCGCCCGTTGTACTTGTCGCTATTTGACTTCCGTCTTCAAGCAATACTGATATTGCTCCAGCTGCACCAATATAAGCATTTTCTCCCGTACCAAACTCCGTAAAAAATGCAGCGCCATTTTCGTCGCCAATTTTACCTGCTTGATGCTGTGCATTAAATGCAGTGGCAAATGCGTACGCCATTTGATCCAGTTTACGCAGCATATCAGGATAGTCCCCAACAACTTCATCAGTTTCATCAACATAGCCAAAAGTATCTATTAGCCCTTTGAGTGAACCTTCTGTTGCTAATATGTCCACTTCTGTACCATTAATTGCAAGATTAGTAACAGCAATTAATCCTTCCGCTGTATCATAGTCAGGTTCGTCAAAAGCTTGAGAAATTCCAGATACTCCATCAATTAAAGGCTTCTGCATAATTGACGTTCCTGCTTCATTTACAATATTAATCGTTGCAACACCATCACCTTGTTTATTCGGCGGAAGATGACTTTTATCATAAGAAACATCGATGCTGACAATTTCAGAAAGGTTGTCTATTAGCGTATCTCTTCGGTCATATAAATCATTTGCACTATAGCCATGTGTTTCTAAATGTTTTATCTGCTTATTTAACTCATTAATTCCATCAATCAAAGTGTTCGCATCTTTAACCGTTACATCAATCTGCTTTTGCAAGTCTGTACGTATATTGGTCAGCGACTCAGACATATAGTTGAATGTATCTGTTAATGCATGAGCACGTTGAAGAACAACAGATCTTGCACCTGAATTTTCTGGATTAACCGCAAGATCTTGTAAAGATTGCCAAAACTGATCCATTGTTTTAGATAAACCTGCATCAGATGGCTCATTTAACAGAGACTCCATGCGGCTTAACGCATCAGCTCTCGTTGACCAGTATCCTGCAGTACTATTATCACCACGGAATTGGTTATCTAAAAACTGGTTGCGAATACGCTGAACCGATCCGGCTTCAACCCCTGTTCCCATTTGTCCTGGAATTTGCGGGCGATTCCGTGATGCAGCAGGAAAAGCAGATAGTGTTTCAAAATTCACACGCTGTCTTGAATATCCCTCTGTATTTGCATTTGCGATATTATGACCGGTTGTATATAGTGCTGCTTGCTGTGTGGCCAAGGCTTGCCTTGCCATCTCCAAGCCATGAAATGTACTCATAAGCTTTACTCCTTTATGCCTTCGAATCAAAAACGGATCGATTCATTACCTCGGTTTCATTTTTTACTCCGTAATTCATGCTCGTTAATGTTGGACTCATCAAATCCAATGACAATTGAACAAACTGCATCGATTGACTGATTAAAACTTGGTTTAATTGTTCTTGCTGCTTCAGATTTGTAATCATTTCTGTAAGCTTTGTTGCCGCAACTTCAAGTTGAACTCGTTCTGTTTCAAGCGTAATATGCTTTAACATATTTGTTATCGTAGCAGCTTCTTCCTGGATACGATTCATCTCACACCAGTCATGGACAGCTTGCTGTCTCTTCTTCTCAGCCTGTTCCAATAGCCGTAATAGTTTCCGCTCCTTCACTAATAGCTTCTGCAGATTTTCAATGGATCCTTCCTTTACGATATGGGTCTTGTCTTTAGAAATTGCTAATAAATCCATATGAATTTGAACCAGCTCTTCCAACGACTCTCTTATTGTGTCTGCGGACAACTTAAAGTCCTCCTTAAAAAATTATTTCGACCAGAATTGCATCATCTTTTGTGCTGCTTTTTCCGGATCCACTTTATATTCTCCAGAATCAACTGCCTGTTTAATCTCTTGGACATAGGCTGCACGTTTTTCATTTGTTTTTCCACTTTCCTGCAGCTGCTTTGCTTCATTTGAAATTTCGATGCAATCCTTTTGCTTTGTCTCTTTTGTTAGTTCAGATTGTTTCTGTATCTGCTGCTTATATGGATTAAAATTTGTTTGATTTGGACCATTAATTTTCATCCTGAACTTCACCCCGTTTTGTTCTAAATATTTATATCAGCGATCAACTTTTCTCTCTATGTTATTTATCGGCAGTCAAGTCAAATTATTGAATAACTTTTCGTATGATTCATAGCCTATGATGAATAAGTAAAACATCGTTACTTTTTATGCTTATCAATTGCATAATACGTACCAGCGTTTGATCGATTCTTTTTGCGTGCATCTTCCATAACCTTTTCCGCTTCTTCATATGCAGTTAAATCATTTTTTAATTCTTCCGTGCATGAAATGCATAGCTTCCCTGAAGTAATTTCATTTCCGCATTTTTCACATGGGTAAGCAAGCTTTGGAAATTCAGATGGAAGAAGACGTTTCTCTTTTATAAATTTGATAATCAACGATTCCCCCACTCCAGTAGCTTCGATGATTTCAATTAAGGTTGCTTCTCTATTTTTTCTTTCCCTTAAAAAACGATAGACTGTTTGAAATGCGTCCTCTTCTTCCTGATAACAGTTTCGGCAAATATCACACAACCCTTTTACAAAAACTGCATTGCATCGGACACAATTAGCTAATTCAGCCATGTTTATTCCCTCTTTCCATAATTATAGCACATCCAAAAGCTATCCTCGAATAAGTGTAAAAGCATACACATTCGGACATCCATGCTGCTTTAATAATTGTGCAGCATGACGTAACGTTGTACCTGTTGTATATATATCATCGACAAGTACGACGGCTTTATTAATAGATTTTCGTATAAAAAATGGGTTTTCTGTAGCAATTCGTTCCATGCGTGATTTCTTTGACTGCTTTTCTCCATGTTTACGGGAGAGCACATTACTAGAAGCTATCGGTAAAAAATCCGCCAACTGATAAGCTTGATTAAACCCGCGTTCCATGGCTCGTTCTGTGCTTAGTGGAATTGGAACAGCAAGTGATTCTTTATTTAAAAATGAGAACCTTTTCCGAAAAGCCCTGCTAACATAATCCCGAAATACTTCCCCCAATGCATAATCCCCTCGATACTTCCACTTTGCAACAATATCCTGTATTTTTTCATTGTAGACAAAAACAGAGTAATTAAATTCTATGGTGTTCATTTCTGCTTGCCGCTCCCAAAAAAGACAATCCGAGCAAATTACTTCTTCTGTGGTACGACTGCATTTTTTACACCGCCCTCCTTCCAGCAGTTTTAATCCAGCAGCACATTCTTCACAAATAGCAGTAGGCTGTGATAACTGAAATAGGTTTGCCCACGTTATCTGAATAATAATCTCATCTTGACAAGCTAGACAATACATTCTTAAAAGCCCCCTCTTTTATTCATATCTTTTATGGAAGTGATGGCATCGCTCATAGCCTCCGTCTTACCTTGATGGAAAAAGATGACTTCCCCGGTAGGATCATCTGGACTCCTGCCTGCTCTCCCGGCAATTTGTACAAGTGCAGCTTCATCAAAGACATCATGACCCGCATCCAATATTAAAACGTCGACAGAAGGAAATGTTACCCCACGTTCTAAAATAGTTGTCGTAATCAAAGCTAATATTTCCTTATCTCTGAAAGCTTGAACTTTTAGTCCTCTATCGGGATCTTGTGCATGGACAGATTGCAGCTGCTTATCTGAAGCTAGTAATCCAATTTGCTGCAGGATAAGTTCAA